>DAORAG010000001.1:0-38203 GCA_035344095.1 Cyclobacteriaceae bacterium
TGCTTGAGATATTCGACATGCATGTGCCGGTCACTCTCAGTTTCTCGGTGATCCTGATTACACTCACGATGTCTATCGTCTTCTCGGTGATAATTCCGAAGAAGCAGAAGTCTGAAGAACTGGATGCTTAGCCTTCGAGGCTCTCAGAGAAAATATTTGTAGGAAGTATTTTCATCAGCACCGGCAGCGTAAGGAAACGCTGAGGCAGTGAAATAATTACAAACGTGGGGATAGTCTTGAGCACCACAAACATCATCTCCTGTACCTGATGCTTCTCCTCCTCGCTTAGCTCGTTGCTTTTGGCTTTCCTTAACAACTCCATTAGTTTTTTGCTATCGCGAACTTCACTAATGATTCTGGTTTTGTGCGTTTCTGCAAGCTTGGAAAGCCGCCTCATAAACTTTTCACTGACCTCGTTGTAGTCCTGACGGTTTTGAAGGTATCCCAGTTCCTCCCAATGTTCCAGCACAAAACCTTCGATAGCGATCATGCTGTTTTCGAGGTCATCTTCGTGGAATTCCAGGCTTTGGTTGAATCTCTCCAAAAATCTATTTTCAACGTCTTCAACTTTCTTGTCTGCCCAAATGGTGAGAATGGCCATTTCGAGGAAATATTTTTTGAGCAGCCACGAGTTGTTGGTGGGCAGGTTGATTTCTTCAATCTCAATACCTTTTTCAAAAATCTCCAGCGCTTCTCTCTTCTTCTCTGGTGACAGACCCGCACTCTGCAAGAAAAATTCCAACAACCTTCTTTCTTCGAACTCGATCTTTGTATTGGCGTGAGCTGCGGCTGCAATAATTTTCACCACAGAGAATCTAAGTTCCTCTTTTTCATATTTGAAAAAGTCTGAGACGATGCGATCGGCATTGGTGTGAATCCACTGACCAAAAATGAAAATGTCGAGAAACAGCAAGCTGTTATGGAAAAACTGTGTCCAAAAATTCCCGCTATACTCTGAAGTTCTCTCAATGCGCTTGTCAAGAATTTTTTCCGCCAGCTCAAGAGGAGATTTTCTTTTACCGAAGAAGGTCTTTGAGGATGTAGCCAATTCCGGGAAGACATTGTTGTAAAACTTCGCAATGCTATCCAGTGTCTTCGACATTAATTTGGAAAGTTCCTCAGGATCTCTTACAGGTTTGTCGTGAAACAGTAATGAGCTACTGATAAGACTTTCCGCCAGGAGGATTTTCATCTTGTCCTTTTCATCCCAGTCTTCCCGATTGGGATGATCGATCACCTCTACAGCATGGCCGTACATTAGGCCAGTAGGTTGAATTACCCGATAAAGGGAATGTTCCGGATGTGATGACCGTCTCTTTTCAGTTGTCAGCTCACCCAATAAATCTTTGCGGAAATCCAGATATTCTTTTAACCAGCCCTTTTCGCGCGGCTTCATCCGTCTTTGGATTAGAATGAATCTGAAAAGTTACTGAAAAAAATAGTTTTTATCCACCGGGGCTACAGCAAGGCATCGCGCCAATTGCCTTTTTCCATGTCGTTGGCAGTCGAGAGAACTGTCTTTTTGAGGTTTTCTTTATATGCGTCAAGCTTTTTGGCCACATTGGCATCATGCGAGCCTATGATCTGAGCAGCAAGAATTCCGGCATTTTTGGCTCCATTGAGGGCGACAGTCGCCACCGGCACTCCACCAGGCATTTGCAAAATAGAAAGCACCGAGTCCCACCCATCGATGGAGTTGGAAGACTTAACGGGCACACCAATAACAGGAAGGGAAGTGACTGAAGCCACCATGCCTGGCAAGTGAGCTGCTCCGCCAGCGCCAGCTATGATTACTTTTAATCCTTTGCCGCGCGCATGGCCAGCGTACTCCATCATTCGTTCTGGTGTGCGGTGTGCAGACACAACGGTGATCTCATAGGGAATCTCCAATTCATCCAGTATGTCAGCGGCTTCCTTCATCACACGCAAGTCTGATTTACTTCCCATGATGATGCCTACAGATGGTTTGCTCATGCGATCACTTTGAGTTTTTCCTTTACAAAGGTGGCTTTCTTATTCAAACTTTCCACGTCCTTGTCGACTATTGTTACGTGCCCCATTTTTCGGAATGGCTTCGTCAATTTCTTTCCATACAGGTGCACATGCACCCCGTCAAGTTTCAGCACTTCCTCCAGTCCCTGGTATTGGGCATCTCCCGTGTATCCATCCTCTCCCAACAAATTTACCATTGCGCTAGGCGATCGCATTGAGGTGGCTCCTAAGGGCTGATTGAGAATTGCTCTGAGATGTTGTTCGTATTGTGAAGTTTCATTGGCTTCAATGGTGTGATGCCCGCTATTGTGAGGACGTGGTGCGATTTCGTTCACCAACACTTTACCCTCCCTGGTTACAAACATTTCCACAGCCAATATTCCAACAAGACCCAGTGACTCTATCACCCTTCTTGCAATTCGATCCGCGTCTGCTGCTATGTGTTCTGAAATGTTTGCCGGTGCAAAAAGATATTCAACGAGATTCTTTTCAGGATGAAAGACCATCTCTACTGGCGGGTAAGTTCTAATTTCCCCTGATTCATTTTTGGCGACAATGACTGCGATCTCTTTATCAAAGTCGATCAACTTTTCCAGCAATCCCGGAGCGTCAAATGCTTTGTCGAGATCGTTTGTGTCTCTTATTATCTGCACACCTCGCCCATCATAACCTTCTTTGGCGAGTTTGTTTACTGCAGGAATGAAAGAGGCGTTCGCCTTCACTTCGTTTCTGTTCTCGGTAAGAATGAATTCTGCAGTGGGAATGTCATTCTTTTGGAAGAATTCCTTTTGCGTTCTTTTGTCCTGAATTAACTCAATAATATGAGGCTGCGGAAAAACCTTCTTTCCCGACTTCTCAAGATCTTTTAGCGCTTTTGTATTAACGTTTTCAATTTCGATCGTTACCAGATCACATTTTTTGCCGAACGCCATTACGGTATTGTAATCCGTCAGTTTGCCATGTGTGAAATCCGAAATTTGGTGACAAGGAGCAGTGGCATCCGGATCAAGAATTGAGAAAGTGATATTAAAGTCGATGCCGGATTGGATTAACATTCGGCCCAACTGGCCCCCACCCAAAACGCCTAGTTTGAAGTCTTTTTGATAGAATTTTGGTTCCATTGGCCGCAAAAATACCGATTATTTCAGGACCGGGAGGGGAACTTTAGCTATAGACCATGCTTTTGGACCTGGCCACCACATCATTGAATTCAATCTTTGCCATGCGAATGGAGTAGAGCAGTAGTCGCACCTCTTTTACGTGCACCCTGCCATCTGCTTCTGACATTTTGTGAAGGTGAGCAAAGGCATCCAACTTTTCATCATCAGTGCATTGATTCAGATGATCAATGCCAGACTGATAGATATGCTTTTCTTTTTTGTTAATAACACTCTTCTCAAATTCAATGAGTGTGGCTTCAGGAATTTGTTCGTAATCCTTGACCTTTTTTAAGGCCTTACTCTCATTTTCATCGATCACACCATCGGCATTTACAAGCAAATGGATGAGGTAGAGGATACCCAAATGATAGTTCTTATTCTGGCTCATAGAAATCGTAGGCTATAAATATAGCCAGAATTGCGGCTTTTAAAAGTGGTGGATTTAAGAAAGAACCTGGTAGACCAGTAAGGCAGAGGTATACGCCAGCAGGGTCATGTAAGTTAACTGCAACATTGGCCACTTCCATCCTTTTGTCTCGCGCTTCACAATGGCCAGGGTGCTCATGCACTGCATCGCGAAAGTGTAAAAGATGAGTAGTGACAAGCCTGTAGCAAATGTGAACCGAGGGCCACCTGTTTCAGGATTCTTTTCGGCTTTGAGCCTGCTTTTTATCGTTATTTGATCTTCCGTATTACCTACGGAATAGATGGTCGCTATTGTGCCAACGAATACCTCCCGTGCTGCAAAGGAGGTGATCAGAGCAATGCCGATTTTCCAATCATAGCCTAGCGGGCTTATGATCGGTTCAATACTTTTTCCAATGATGCCGGCATATGAGCGTTCTAATTTGTACGCCATGGTCTGGTTCTCGCGCTCAGCCTCTGTGATTTTTCCTTCCGAAATTTCCTGACTTACCTGGGCATCGACACCATTCATGCTGTCGGACGGCCCATAGCTGGCAAGCCACCACAAGACGATAGAGATAGCCAGAATGACTTTGCCGGCTTCAAATACAAAAGTTTTTGTTTTCTCCACGATGGTGTAGCCCACGTTCGACCATTTGGGCATGCGATACGTTGGAAGTTCCATGATCAGAAAACTCCTTTCATTTGCTTTAACAATCCACTTCATTACGATCGCAGACAGGATGGCTGCTGTGAAGCCCAAAAGGTAAAGCCCCATCAGTGCCAGCCCTTGTAAATTGAAAAACCCCAGCCAGGTTCCCTCAGGTATAATGAGTGCGACAAGAATGGCAAACACCGGCAACCGGGCAGAACAACTCATCAATGGAGTGACGAAAATGGTAATCAGCCTATCTTTCCAGTTTTCAATAGTTCGGGTGGCCATGATAGCGGGTATAGCGCACGCCCATCCGGAAATAAGCGGAACTACACTTTTGCCACTCAAGCCAAATTTTCGCATGATTTTGTCCATGAGGAATACCACGCGGGCCATGTAACCAGACTCTTCCAGAATGGCGATGAACGCGAACAAAATCGCGATTTGAGGAACAAAAATGAGGATTCCACCTATGCCCGGAATTATTCCTTCAGTGATGAGGTCGAAAAATGGTCCTTCCGGAAACATGCCATTCAAAGTATTGCTGAGATTGGCAAACAAGGCATCTATGATGTCCATTGGACGTTGCGCCCAGGCAAAGATGGACTGAAAAATCAGGAACAGAATGCCAAAGAAAATGACATAGCCCCACACTTTGTGTGTGAGCAATTTATCGATTTTGTGTGAGAGCTTTTTCCAGTCAGAGTCAGCATTCTTTACAACCACTTTGCTCAAGACATCTTGAATGAACTTATAACGAAGGATTGTCTCGGCTCCCTGATACTTTCCCGGAAAGAATTCGAATTGAGACGCGATTTCCCTAATCGAATTTTTCTCCTGCTCGCTTAAAAAGCCAAGATTATCTACCTGCTGCAGGTACTGGTAAGCTTCATAGTCTGACTCCAGGCTGAAGTGATTTTTTGTTTTCTCAACCGGTTGGCAGATTTCCGGATCTATTTCATAGATAGATCGATTCGAAACCGACACCGGTTTAGCCAGAAGTTGTTTTAACTCCTGCAGGCCCTGGCCGTTGCGCGCATTGATCAGAGCCACAGGTAAGTCAAGCAGTTGCTCTAGTTTTTTGACATCAATATTCTGCCCTGACTTAGCCGCAAGATCAACCATGTTGAGTGCCAATACAACCGGCAATCGAAGATCGATTAGTTGGGTAAGCAGAAGCAACGAGCTTTGCAGGTTTGTGGCGTCAGCTACAAGCACCACCTTATGTGGATAGTAGTTGTTTCTTTTATCAGAAAAAATTTCAGTTACGATCTTTTCATCAAGCGATCGGGGATATAGGCTGTAAATGCCCGGCAGGTCAATAACTTCCGCAACGGTCTGTGAATCCAATTCGCAGACACCTGTTTTCTTGTCGACAGTAACTCCGGGGAAATTTCCTATTTTCTGGTTTAAACCCGTGAGCTGATTGAAGAGTGAGGACTTTCCGGAGTTGGGCTTACCTGCTATCGCTATCTTTAGCCTTTTCACAGTTTCAGGCAGGCTTTAGTTTAGGATGGCAATCATGGCGGCCTCATCCATGCGGATGGTAATGTCATATCCGGAGATGCTCACGCAGATCGGGTCCCCGAGTGGAGCGCTAAAGTTGAACTTAACCACTGATCCTGGGAGGAATCCCATTTCAAGGAGTCTGTTAGAAAGATCGTCACTAATAAAACCCGAAATAACTGCTGTTTCACCTGGCACCATCTGCGCTACACTTCTGCCGTTTGCCCCCACTTTTATTTAGATTAAATTTAAACTGCGTGAAGATAATTGTTTGAGGTATGATAAACCATGATTTTAGATTGGTTGTTTGGCAGTTATGAAGCGGAAATCCACTAAACACACCCCTCAAAAAGGTGAAAAGAAGGAAGCCGGGGAGCCTGAGCGGAACCCAGCCTCGAGAGAAAATCAGGATGAGGATTCGGGGAACAGGCCAGACTTTGGCGGACTACCAGACCGTGACCTGAAGAAGAATCTGGGATGCGGGTAGATTACAGACTTTCGGCATAAAAGACCCTCTTAACACGTTCGCTGGTATTGGTTAGGATCTCGTAAGGGATGGTATTAATCATTTGTGCTACTTCAGGAATAGGAAGACCTTTTCCAAAAATGATTACTTCCTTCCCCTCTATCACCTCGGGGATGTCCGTGACGTCAACCATCGTCATATCCATGCACACATTACCGATAACAGGCGCTCGTTTTCCACCGATGAGGACCGACCCTACTCCATTGCTGAATGCCCGGTTATAGCCATCGGCATATCCAATAGCGATGGTGGCGGTTTTTAGATCCCGTTCGGCTTTGCCTCTCCTTCCATAGCCTATCGTCTCGCCTTTTTTGAGGGTCTTTACCTGCGAAACGACTGTCTTTAACGTGGCTACAGGCTGCAGCTTATCCTGTAATAGGCCTGATGGATCGATACCGTACAGTCCTATCCCAAGTCGCACCATATCAAACTGAAGTCCGGGATGCCGCACAATACCGCTGGAATTAAGAATATGTCGTAGAGGCCTGTATTTCAGTGCTTTTTCAAGCTTCTGTATGGCCATCGCGAAGAGTTCGCTCTGGGAGGCCGTGAATTCATCGTGTTTAGCCTCATCGGAGCCAGCAAGATGCGAGAAAACAGAGGCAACTCTGATATTGGAATTGGAAGCCAGCAACTCTACCGCCTCGGCAATATCATCAAGTTCCAAACCCAGCCGGTGCATACCAGTGTCTACTTTGAGGTGTATGGCAATGGGTCTGCCATTAAGAAAGTTAACCAACGACCTAAGAAGAGACAGACTGTAAATCTCCGGTTCAAGGCCGTTATCAATCAGAGCCTGAAATGTATCCTCCGTAGGGTTCATCACCATGATCGGCAAATGGATGCGATGTTGTCTCAGTTCTACACCTTCGTCCACATAGGCTACACCCAGGTAGTCTACCCGGTGATATTGTAAAAGCGAAGCTATTTCCTGACTTCCGCTACCATAGGCAAACGCCTTTACCATTACCATAAGTTTCACCTCGGGCTGAAGCAGCGACCTAAAGTAATTAAGATTGTGAACCACATTATTCAGGTCAATCTCCATCACCGTGCCGTGTACTTTCTTCTGCAGTCGTTGGACAATTTTTTCAAACTCGAAAACGCGCGCGCCTTTTATCAGGATCGCTTCGTCTTTGAAGTTTTTCCAATTGGTGTCGCGAATGAAATCATCTGTTGTAAGGAAAAACTGCTTATCAATATTGAACCCATCAAAAGGGGAATGATGGGAGTAAAACCCAAAACCAATTCCAATAAATCTTTGAATGCCGCTGTCCCTCACAATAGTTGCAATTTGAGTTGCAAGCTCCTCCAAAGTGAGACCCGATTGAAGAACATCGGAAAGGATAAGCGTCTTTTTCGCTTTGTTAAGTCCATTCAAAAAATCAAGACTTATTCTAAGGCCACCCAAATCGTTGTTGTAGGCGTCATTGATGATCTGGCATCCGTTAATTCCCTGTTTCAGTTCAAGCCGCATAGGCACCGCATGCAGCTGCTTGATTTTTGATTCGATTAAGTCATCGCTATAGCCGAAGTGAATTAAGAGCACAACGCAGTGTGCCAAATTCTCCTTTGAAGCGAAATCTTCGAATGGAATGCTAAATCTGTGTTCGCCCAAAGTACCTGAAATGGTAAGAATTTTATCGTTAGTGAACTTGAGTAAAATATTTGAACCCGGTTTTTGCCCCCACCCAAGCAGTTTTTGAGATGGGTTGGATTTTGGGGTAAACTGTTCTTCTATTTCCGGGTAGTCGCTGCAATAAATTACAGTTTCAGCATCTTTGAATAATTTAGCCTTCTCACTAGCCTTTTCCTGAATAGAATTAAAACCTTCGGCATGGGCTGAACCAATATTGGTATATATTCCTATCGTAGGGCGTATTATCTGTTGCAGGGAGGTCATTTCACCAGCCTGGGATATGCCTGCTTCAAAAATTCCCAATTCATGATCTCCGGTCATTTGCCAAACGGATAGTGGAACCCCGATTTGGGAATTGTAACTACCCGGATTTTTAACGCACTTTTTTTCAGGCGACAGAAGTTGATACACCCATTCTTTGACGATCGTCTTCCCGTTGCTTCCTGTAATGCCGATAACGGGATACTTGAACTCAGCGCGGTGGTAAGAGGCGAGATCCTGTAAGGCTTTGATGGCGGATTCCACCAGATGGAAATTCCCATCAGGAAAATTACTTATGTCAAGCTTACGCTCGACAATGAACTGTCTGACACCTTGCTCGTAAAGTGAGGCAATGAATTCATGACCATCATTGCGAATGCCTTTGATAGCGAAGAAAAGACTTTTGGGAGATGCCAGTGCTTTTCGACTGTCCGTAATTAGGTATTGAATTACTTCATCTTTTGCTATTTGCAGTGGGGTGCCACTGACAATTGAATCCAGGTGGGAGAATGTAAGCATGGCTAGAACAACCTGCCCCCGTTGGGAACGTCTTTATCAATGGTGGTCAGCACCACGTGGCCGTTTTCATCGGGAAACCCAGTTACGAGTATCTCGGATAAAAACGGGCCAATTTGTTTTGGGGGAAAGTTGACCACGCAGGCTACCTTTTTTCCCGGTAGTTCGTCAAGTTGGTATCTGCGTGTGATTTGGGCGCTTGATTTTTTGACTCCCAGCTCTGGGCCCAGGTCTACCCACACCTTAAAAGCCGGTTTTCTGGCTTCCGGGAAGGTTTCTGCCTTAATAATCGTACCCGCCCTGATGTCGATTTTATTGAACTCATCCCATGTTATCATGGCCAAAATTTCATAATTTGGTGGAACAATCCCAATTTTGCTACGTTTTGGCAAAGAACAGGGAGACGAACATGACAGGTAAGAAAACTTATTTTCTGGCAGTTCTGACAGCTGGGTGCATGACCCTGCTCTCCTATAATTCTTATGCGCAGGAAGACGGCTACCCCTCTTACAATTTTCAAGAACCGAGTTATCAGGAGCTGAATTTGCTTGAGGACAAGGCGCTGATCTATGAGCAAAATGAAAATCGTCCTTCCCGCACTATTCAAAGCATTCAAAGAGATTCTATTGCCATGCATGCGTCAAAAAATAAAAGCAATAAGAAGGCAGCAGCGGAAAAAAAGGAAGATGATGCACTTTCATTCAATTTCCTCTACTACATCATTCAGAAGTATAAGATCTCAGATATTGTAGATCAGTAATTAGTTGTACTTCACATAATTCTCCCACTTCTCTATCACCATTTTAAAATCTTCAGGCAGGTCTGAGTCAAAGCTCATATTCTCTTTCGTAATCGGGTGAATGAATCCCAACGTTTTTGCGTGAAGTGCCTGGCGTGGAATGATCTTAAAACAGTTGTCTACAAATTGCTTGTATTTTGAAAAGGTGGTTCCCTTTACGATTTCACTTCCACCGTAGGTGTTGTCGTTGAACAATGGATGGCCAAGGTATTTCATGTGTGCCCGTATCTGATGGGTTCGGCCAGTTTCAAGTTTACATTCCACAAGGCTTACATACCGCAGCGTCTTAAGTGTTTTGTAATGGGTAATTGCTGTTCGGCCAAAATCGCCATCAGGAAAGGCAACGGTGAGTCGCCTGTCTTTCAAGCTTCTTCCAACGTTGACATTGATGGTCCCACTCACTGGTTCAGGCTCACCCCAAACCAACGCCCAATAAGTTCGTTCGATGGTGTGATTAAAAAATTGTTTGGCTAGGCCCGTTAGGGCAGCCTCGGTTTTTCCTATCACAAGTAAGCCTGAGGTGTCCTTGTCGATTCGATGAACGAGTCCGGGACGGCCATCATTCCCTGGCATCTGCGGAAGGTTTTGAAAGTGATAGGCCAGCGCATTTACCAATGTGCCACTCCAATTTTGAAATGCCGGATGGACAACCATGCCAGCTGGTTTATTTACCAGCAATAGGTGATCATCCTCGAAAACAATATTCAAAGGAATATTTTCCGGCTTCACATCCGTATCTCTGGGGGGCTCAGGTAAAGAAACCGTGATTACATCATGAGGATGTACTTTATAGTTGGGTTTAATCACGTTGTCGTTAACTTTTACAAACCCTTCGTGGATACCTGCCTGTAATTTTGTGCGGGTGACATTGGGAAGCCGCGCATTGAGAAATTTATCAATTCTGATCAGACTTTGCTTTGGGTCGGCAACAATGCGATAATGCTCAAACAACTCATCATCCGAGTCATTTATTTCCTCTCCTTCTCCTTGATTTTCCTTTACCATGAGGATCAAAATTAACAACTATCAGCCAGAGGTTACCGATTATAAATCAGCTAAGATTTTAAAACACACTACTTTTGTGTTGTTAACCAAGTAATCGAATAAAAGTGCAACGACAATATTTGACACTGTTGACCTTCGTTTTGATCGTCTTTTCATGTAAGACGACAAAAAAAGATGATTCTGATCTCTTTGCTGAAGGCATGGCCCAAGGGAAAGTGAGCAGCAAACTTGAAGAGGCATCTGGCCTTGTATCCAGCGTACTTAATTCAGGCCATTTGTGGGTAATCAATGACAGCGGTAACAAGGCAGAAGTCTATTTGATTAATGGAAAGGCGGACGTGGTGTTGACTTGTCAACTTGAGAACATCAAGAACAGAGACTGGGAGGATATTGCTATTGGCAAGCGTCCAGGCTCGGATGACCCATTTGTGTATGTAGGTGAAGTAGGAGATAATGAAGCCAAATATGAATTTAAATACCTCTATCGGTTTGCAGAACCTATTCTCAATGAGGACAAGAAAATATCGATTGAATATGTTGAAACTATGGTTGTTTCACTTCCGGATGGACCGCGGGATATGGAGGCCATCGCCATCGATCAACGGACAGGAGACTTATATCTCGTTTCTAAAAGAGAAGAGAACGTATCTGTCTATACGGTGCCGTTCAACAAGCTAAATGACGGAGATACCCTTGTACCAGAAAAACTATTAACACTACCCTATCACAACGTGGTGGCAGCGGACTTGTCATTTGACGGAAAGGAGATACTCATAAAAACTTATGATGAGATCTATTATTGGAATACCGGAGACTCACTGAGCATTGCGCAAAGCATCCAACTTCCAGCAATAACTTTAGATTATTCAGGCGAACCTCAAGGTGAATCAATTGCCTGGGCGCTCAATGGCAAAGGGTTTTATACACTCAGCGAAAGTGTAGATGGTCAAGCCGCAAAACTTTATTACTACAAAAGAAATTAGATTAAAACCGGTCTTCTTCGGAGAATTTCTCTCACCTCTGGTGGGCCGGAGAAGTGATTGCCGATGAAGTCGTCAAGGATATCAAGGCTTTTTGCAGACAACAATTGCATGATTTCATCCTGAACCTCTCCACTTAGCGCATAGGGCAGATCGCCAACCAGCATTTCATTTCCATTGCAAAGACAATAGATAGAATATTCTGTGGCCTCATCTAACGATGAGTTCTTGATTGCGCAGTGGCTGATGGCATCTTCAATTGAGCTGTAATTGCGTCTTCCTTTAGGCACAGCAGCCATGTAGGCTTCAATTCTCTTGCGCGACTCTTCCGAAAGTTCGAGATGCATTTTGGTAGCGCAATGGACGCACATTGCATATTCGAAAATAACTTCGGTGATGTTGTGACTTGGGTGCTTTTTGAATGCCTTCTCAATTACATATTGGGTATCTTTCAATTCACTGTTGCACATCAGGCAGACTGTAAACGGTTGTTGTGTTTCAGAATTGAAAAATGCCTGGTGAATGGGCTGAGAATCCGGTTTGTCCTGCATCAGGAGATACGATCAATAAGTTGCAAAGTAAACTCGTAAAGAGGGCTCTTTCTGTGTTCAGCTACTTTGATTTTTTTCAATTGTGAGAACCCACGGGCAAAATAAAAATTGATTTTCTCTTCCGTGCTGTTGCTTATACCAAGTCTGTCATAGATTGCAGTTACTGCTTTTACTTTTTCGGCACTTCTGCCGTTGGTTGACAACCAGCGGTTGAGTTCACTTTTATCTTTACCCTTTGCTTTGGCCAGAGCGGTGATGAGCAAGTAAGTTTTTTTATTTGATAAGATATCACCGCCCACCTGTTTCCCAAACTTTTCGTTGTCGCCATACACATCTAGCCAGTCGTCTTTTAATTGAAATCCGATGCCGATATCGATGCCAAAATTTCTAAGTGCCTTCTGGTCATTCGCGGAAGCCTTGGCCAGCATAGCACCAAATTCAAGACTAAAGCCTAGCAGAACAGCTGTTTTCTGCCGGATCATTTGTATGTAGTCTTTTTCTGTGACTGTGTTCATTGTTTCGAACTCCATGTCCCACTGTTGTCCTTCGCAAACTTCTGCTGCGCAGGCGTTGAATTTTGAGATAACCGATTTCAAAGTTCCCGGACTTGACTTCAGGAGTTGATCATAAACTTTGACCAGCATCACATCTCCTGATAGAATAGCAGTGTTCACATTCCATTTTTCGTGGACGGTCTCCTTTCCTCTCCGGAGCGGAGCCTGGTCCATGATATCATCGTGAAGAAGTGTGAAATTATGAAAGGCCTCAATTGCTGTTGCCAGCGGCACGATCTTTTTGACATCTTTCTTATACAAGCTATATGCCAACATGACCAGCAGCGGCCTAAGTCGCTTGCCCCCTAATGACATGATATACGTTATCGGATCGTAAAGTGAAGCGGGGGCCTTACCGTATTTCTGTTTACGAATTTCTGATTCTATCCAACTAAGATATTGTGAAGTCATTCTAGTTAAAGCCAGATTAGTTTTCGAATGCCAGGTCAATCAAACGCCTGTCGACATCGGTCTTTTTGATTCTAACCGCCACTTCGTCTCCAAGACGATAAATCTTTTTTCTTCTCCTGCCGATGATTCTGAAGTTGCGCTCATCAAATTCGTAATAGTCATCTTTGAGATCAGCCAGACGAACCATTCCTTCGCATTTGGTTTCTATTATTTCCACAAACACTCCAAAATCCGTTACCCCTGTAATGATTCCATTGTAAACTTTGTCCGCTGCCATGCTCATGAACTCTACCTGTTTGTATTTGATTGACGCTCTTTCGGCATCGGCAGCGCGCTTTTCTCTTTCGGAAGAGTGAATACATTTTTCTTCGTAGTCTTTTTTGTTGACCGACTTGCCACCATCGAGATAATGCTGAAGCAGACGATGAACCATCATATCAGGATAGCGCCTGATAGGAGACGTGAAGTGAGTATAGTGTTGGAAAGCTAAGCCGAAGTGACCTTTGGCATCGGTAGTATATTTTGCTTTTGCCATAGCACGTACAGCAAGTTGTTGAAGTACGTTCTGCTCAGGCTTTCCTTCTATTTCATCCATCAATTTGTTGAGTGATCGGGATATGGCCGATTCTTCGATATTGATTTTGTGACCAAATTGTTTGGCAAATTGTGCAAAGTCGACCACTTTATCCGGATCAGGATGGTCATGCGTCCGATAAACAAAAGTGTTTTTCTCTTCGCCTTTTCTCATCCGGAAGACGTAGGTAGCGACCGTCCGATTGGCTAGCAACATAAACTCTTCAATGAGCTTGTGCGCATCCTTACGGATCTTGGGGACCACCTCGAGCGGCTTTCCTTTCGCATCAAGCTTGAATTTCACTTCCGCAGTTTCAAAATTTACAGCTCCCTGTGCGAAACGATTTTTGCGCAAGTTTTTGGCAATCGCATTGAGCAATTTCAATTCAGATGCCAGCTTACCTTCGCCACTTTCCAGTAGTTGCTGAGCCTCTTCATAGGTAAAGCGCTTGTCGGAATGAATGATAGTCCTGCCGAACCATTCCTTGTAAACCTTACCCTTCTCATCTATTTCAAAAACTGCGGAAAAGGTAAGTTTATCTTCATTTGGCCGCAGTGAGCACAATTGATTGGAGAGACGCTCGGGCAACATCGGCACCGTGCGATCAACCAGATATACAGACGTGGCGCGATCGTATGCATCTTTATCCAAAGTTGTATCGGGTGTGACATAATGCGTAACATCAGCGATGTGTACTCCAACTTCAAGGTGGCCGTTATCTAGTTTGTTGAAAGAAATTGCATCATCGAAGTCCTTTGCGTCTTCAGGGTCGATGGTGAAGGTGAGCACCTCACGAAAATCACGTCTCTTTTTTATTTCTTCTTTCGAAATTTCTTCTTTGATACTTTCTGACTCTTTTAGCACCTCCGGATCAAAGCGGAATGGCAGATCAAATTCTGCCATGATGGAGTGAATTTCAGCCTCGTTCTCACCTGTCTTCCCCAAAATCTCTATCACCTTGGCTTCCGGGTTGCGATCCGGAGTTGCCCATCGGGTTACTTCAAAGACAACTTTGTCATTCGTTTTGGCTCCGTTAAGCTCATTGGCATAGACGAAGAAATCCGTGTAGATTTTTTTGAAGTCGGGGATAATGAAGGAGAAGTTGTGCGATGCTTCAACGCGACCCACAAACCGGGTCCGATTGCGCTGAACCACTTTTGTGACCTTTCCTTCAGGGCTTGACCCCTTGCGCGAAGAAAAAATACTTACCTCCACGGTATCGCCATGCACAGCGGAACCCAGGTCCCGCGTCTTTACATAGATGTCAGGCTCGCCATTGCCCACCACGATATAGGCAAATCGGGGATTAACATGGTCAACTTTTCCTACGTTCCCCGAAGCCTCTTTAGTGCTTTTGTACAGACCGCTGTTTAGCTGTTGCAGTTTGCCAGCCTCCTCCAATTGGTCCAGGATGTCATAGAGGTCGGAGATCAAAGCCTTTTTTTTAAGCCCGAGTTTTTTGATCAGTTGCTTCAGGCTGTAGGCTTTGTCGACATCTTGATCTAGCAAAGACAAAACATTTGAGTGTACAGACCCTCGCTCTTTCTTGTCCTTTTTTTCCTTTACCTTTTTGAATTTCTTTTTGCTCATAGGGCTTGTACTATACGATGTTGAGGAATAAGAGGCAAGCCTTTCATCCGCAAAAATAACTGAGCTACGGTGACAACATCACCTATGCAATACGTTGAGATTTTATCCAGGTCTTTCTCTTTATAATACACTTCGCTTACCTGGCTACCGTCCATTACGCCCTTGCTGCTGGGAAGATTAAATATTGCGGCCAACAAGTCGAGTGAGGTGTAGTGTTTGAAATCCCCGAACTTCCACATCTCCATGGTATCCAGATGTGGTATTTCCCAGGGTTTTTTTCCACTTTGGTTAAGGGTCTCCGGCAGTGAGATGTCATTGACCAGCATTCTGCGGCTGATGTATGGAAAATCAAACTCTTTGCCGTTGTGTGCACAGAGTCTTGTATTAGGACCAAGTTTCTCCATTAATGATTTGAAGTCGATGAGGAGTTGTCGTTCATCATGTGAAGAAAAATATTTTGTTCTAAGGCCAAGGTCTCCGTTGTCACCTTCGGTAAACATGCCAATGCCGATGGTAACGATTTTTCCAAACTCTGCATAGATACCAGCTCTTAATTCAAACAAATCTTCATCTGTCTGGTTTTCTTCCCTTCTGAAAAAATTGGCTTTCCGAGCCCATTGTACCTTCAATCTCTCATCGAGTTTCTGATAAGATTCAGAAACAGCTACCGTTTCTATGTCGAGAAACAGGATATCCTTCAGTTCTGAGTTCATCGTGGTAAGTTAGCGGAATAAGGCCCCAACCCCATAGGGCCTTCTGAAATTATAATACTTTATTTTTGCTTTAGGGATGTTGTCTTTTAAACACAAGGTATTTTTTGAGGTCGCTCGCCAGCTAAGTTTTACCAAAGCGAGCCAGGTACTTTTTATTAGCCAGCCTGCTATTAGCAAACACATCCGTCAACTTGAAGAAGACTACAAAACAAGTTTGTTTGAGCGAAAGGGCAGCAGCGTAAGTTTGACTGAAGAGGGCACGATCCTATATCAATTCATTATGCGGGGCATTGATATGGAGCGTGAATTGGAAGTTGAACTTAATTCGTTTAGAGATCCACTTAATGTAAAGGGTGAACTTAAGCTTGGGGCAAGCACCACGATAGCACTCTATATCGTTCCACCTGTTCTATCTGGTTTTAGAAAGAAGTATTCAGAAGTTAAGATAAGCCTTTATAACCGGAACAGTGAAAGCGTGCTAAACGCACTCCTGACCCGCGAAATCGATCTTGGAATAGTGGAGGGGCGGAACAAAATAGGCCAGGTAAAGAGCGAGCATTTTTTGACAGATGAGGTAGTGCCGGTTTGTTCGGCACGAAGCGACCTTGCGAAGCGTCCCAAGATCCAAATAGCTGAATTAAAAAAGATACCAATAGCTCTGCGGGAGCGAGGAAGCGGCACTTTGGCGGCTCTAAAACACGCATTAAGTGGAAAGGGGATCAAGCTCACCGAGCTTCTTATTACCATGAGGCTTGGCGGAACGGAGGCGCTAAAGAACTTTCTTCTTGCGGACGATAGTTTGGGCTTTCTTCCTGCGCGAGCGGTGGTTAAAGAACTGGCAGCCGGAGAGCTGGTCAGGGTTTTTGTTGAAGACCTGGCAATCACACGCCAATTTTATTTTGTGCAACGGCATGGCGATGAAAACAGAGGGCTCAACTCTTCCTTCATCAAATTTGCGAAATCTCATTATAACATTAAGTTATAGCAGATAAAGAAACGGTATTGGCCGGGGAATAATGCCTGATCTACCTTGGGACTTCAAATTTGAAAGTCGCTTTATGGTAGTTAAGGAGAAAAAATCTCTGGTGTCTTTTTTGGCGTGCTCAGCCTGTAACAAAACTTATTCGGTAGATAAACTGCAAACTTTTGCTGACTGTGAGGAGTGTGGTAAGAGTCCCTTGCTGGCGCAGTATGAAGTGCTGGATGGAATCACCAAAACAGAAATTGTAGCGAACGAGAGGTCGATGTGGCGTTACCGGGAAATGTTGCCCGTATTTGAGGATGAACACATTGTATCGCTTGGTGAAGGTTGGACGCCTGTATTGAAATTGAATCAATTGGCACAAAGCCTTGGACTTTCATTTTTACAAATGAAAGATGAATCACTAAACCCTACAGGGTCGTTCAAGGCCAGAGGCCTTAGCATGGCGGTGTCGAAGGCAAAAGAGCTTGGCGTTGAATGTTGCATTATACCAACGGCAGGCAATGCTGGCGGGGCTTTGAGTGCCTATTGCGCGAAAGCTGGAATGAAAGCTATAGTTGTAATGCCAAGCCATACGCCAGCATCTTTCAAAAAAGAATGTCAATATTTCGGTGCTGAGTTGATTGAGGTCGATGGGTTAATCAGTGACTGTGCAAAAAAAGTGGGTGAGTTGAAAGCCACGGAGGATTGCTTCGACATCTCAACCATGAAGGAGCCGTACCGGCTGGAGGGCAAAAAAACGATGGGATATGAAATTGCGGAACAATTGAATTGGACATTGCCGGATGTTATTCTCTATCCTACCGGAGGAGGTACCGGGCTGATAGGTATGTGGAAGGCCTTTCACGAAATGAAAGAGTTAGGTTGGATTGATGGTAAATTCCCTCGCATGGTTGCCGTCCAATCTTCGGTTTGTAATCCGATAGTCAGAACCTGGGAGGGGAGACAAATTGACAGCACAAAATATCGGGGTGAAGCGACTTTTGCCAACGGCCTGGCTGTCCCTAATCCATTTGCTGAAAAGTTAATTATCCAGGTTTTACGAGAATCAGGAGGAACTGCCATTGATGTGAGCGATGATGAAATTAAAATAGCCATGGGAGAAATCGCTAAAAAGGAGGGGTTGCTGATTTGTCCTGAGGGAGCGGCCCTGTTACCAGCTTTGAGAAGGCTATTAAAAATGGGAACAATCAGGCATTCCGAAAGTGTGTTGCTGCTTAATACAGGCTCAGCCTACAAGTATTTATGAGTGAAGTACGCCTTCTCTGTCCAGTTCCTTGATGAACGTAAGATTATTTTCATGAATGGTGTCGGGCACGAAAACGAATCGCTTGTCATAAATTTCTCTTCCTACGTAGTAGCTTACCCAATACTCGTTGTTGAGATGAAAAACAGCAGGGTCGATTGGCTCGATCAATACGGACCCATTGGCTGGCACCGTTTCCAGAAAGTGGCGGAGAACTGAGGTCTTCTGCTTCTCTCCTTCTTTTTCGCCATACCCCTTGCTGGATACGAGGGTATTTTCAATCGGAAATTGATTCTTGTTGATCAGGTAGACTTTCCACGGGTTGTCTTCTGTCTCATCTTTTACTATCGCTACCGTTACATTCTTTACTTCCGGAAATTCAATATCATTAATCATTCACTATCGACTGTAATTCTTGTTTAAAACGTTTTCTGCTTGCTTGCCTTGTGGGGTAAAGTCAATCTCATGTAATCGACCACCTTTTACCGGATACCATTTCCAAAAGTAGGCGCCCGCCAGCCAGTCCTTTTTCCATGCCGTATCGAAGAAAGCTTGATAGCAGGCAGCTTGTGTGATCTCACAAACTTTATTTGTAAGATTTTCCTGCGGCCAACGCCAGGGTTCTATGGCTGCATCTTCAGTGCTGCGGTACCCGATTTCTGTAAAGATCACAGATTTGTTAAATCGATTTTGAACCAGTTCTATCTCAGCCAGATGCTTACTCCAACTTGCAGAAAGGTCGCTTACTTCTGGTTTATTCACTTTCGAAAGTGGAAAGTAGGCTTGAATGCCAATGAAATCAAGTGCGTCCCAGAATTTTATGCGGTCAAACTCTTCATGAAAATTGGCTGCGTAGGTGATCTGGCCGTGATATAATTTACGAACAGACTGAATTAAATTCCGCCATTCTTTTTCGTGCGCTATCGTGCCCTTCAGTTCAGTGCCAATGCAGAAGATTTCAATATTATTCGTGTTGGCTAGTTTGGCATAATGCAAAATGAACTTTGAATAGTTGTCAAACCATTGTGTCCACTCCTCTTCGCTGCGCATTTGGATGTCACCTGGCCATCCATTGCGGACCCAGAGATGGGGCTTCAGCATGCTTTTTATCCCAAGGGCACGTGCTATGCGTACGGTTTCGGTAATTCCCTGGTCAGATTCTCCCCACCACGTGTGGTCAGAGTTGGTATTCATCTTGATAATGGGTGACTCCGCATCCGACTGCCATCCAAAGGGAGTTTGAGAAATCCACTCGATGTTATTTTTGGTAAGCGCACTCAGGTCATCGGGCGTTACCTCGTTTCTTCCACCCACCCAGCAAACACCTTTCTGCTTTGCGACTGGAACTGGCGTATAGAACTGGTTCGAGTTCACATAAAATGTAGTGAGCCCAATTACAGCAGCCGCAAGAAATACTAATAGAATTTTGGATTTCAATCCTTCAATTTACAATCTCCATATCAAAAATGGAGGCGATTTTTTCTTTCAAAACGGATTTCACTTCTGAGAGGTTTTGTTCAGTCCCAAGTTCTTTGGCCATAGACGTGACTGCTTTATCGGCTATGCCACAGGGCACGATGTACTCAAAATAGCTCAAATCCGTATTGACGTTAAAGGCCAGGCCGTGCATGGTTACCCATCGGCTGGTTTTTACGCCCAGTGCACAAATCTTTCGGGCCCGCTCCGTTTCCGGCTCAAGCCATACCCCGGTCAACCCCGCTATCCGCCCCGACTCAATACCAAAGTGCGCAAGTGTCTCTATTACGGCTTCTTCCAACAGCCGCATGTATTTGTGAATGTCGGTGAAGAAATTTTCCATATCGATCACGGGATAAACAACGATTTGGCCCGGCCCATGGTAGGTGATATCCCCACCACGGTTGATATGATGGTAGGTAGCATTAATGGTATTGAGATTTTTTTTGTCGATCAACAAATTCTTTTCATCTCCACTTTTACCTAATGTAAAAACATGGGGATGTTCGCAGAAGAGAAGATAGTTTTCAGTGAGATCAGCATTCGACTCAGCTTGTCGATTGAGCTTCTTTACTTCGAGCGTCTTATTAAATAACTCAGTTTGGTAGTCCCAGGCTTTGGCAAAGTCGATTACCCCCAGGTCAATAAATTTTGTGAGACGCGTTACGTTTAGGTTCACTTTATTTTTTCCAACTCTGCTTTGAGGAAGTCGATTACATCAACGGGGTCTGGATCGACTTTATTTTCAATAGCGAGGTAGTAGGATATCCAGTCTGTAAGATGAATGAGATGATAGTATTGTTCAAGCAGCGAAGCTCCTTCAGCAACGATATCAATAATAGGATTGGATCTTTTTTCGAAGATGTCACGGCATAGCTCCATCCGTTTTTCCACACGAACATGGTCGTGGTCGGTGTAGAGGTAAATTACCTGACACTGGGAAAGAACCGACTGCGGGTTCACCCACCCTACAATTTCATTGTGATTCATTTCCGGGAATGTGTTCACATGGGCAAGGTGTTTGGCGTTTTCATTCAATTGGTTTTGAAATCGCACAGCCATGGCATTCAGCCTTCCATCGCAATAGATAATTGGGAGCTTGCCACTGATTTTTTTGGCTATCAATTCAGCCTGAGCCTGTATAGCTTTCTCTCCCCGGTCCAGGTATTCAATCGCGTTCTCGGTCTCTTTGATAAATGCAGCACCAATTAAGTTTGTATGATACAAGGCGAAAAGAAGCGAAACCATGAGATAGCTCAACATGGCCCTGGGACTCGGTGAGCCAGCAGGCACTTGTATATAATGAAGATTGTATTCTTTTGCCACCTCCAGCATTTTGCCACCGGATGTTATGCAAATAATATGCGCTCTTTTGAGCAACGCCTTTTGAATCGCTGATAGTGTTTCTTCTGTATTGCCACTGTAGGAGCACGCAATAAAAAGCGTGTGGGGACTTACAAACTGTGGAATATTGTACCCCTTAGAAACTGTGATCGGAATAGGCACCCGGCCAAAGGTGAGCGACTCAATAAGGTTGGCGCCAATACCTGATCCTCCCATTCCTGTAATCAGGATATTCCGAATGTCGCTGCCGGGCCGCACCAGATCAACTGCTTGTCCAATCTTCAGTGCATCGCTGAGTTGTCGTGTGAAGCTCTCGATCAGTTTCTTCATTTCTAATTAACTTAAGGGATCAAATGTAATTGCATGACCGATAAAATCAAAAAGGGTGAACTGGGTGAGCAATTGGCCGCCAACTTTTTGACAGAGAAGGGTTATGACATTTTAGAGCGTAACTACCGATACAAACATTCCGAAATCGATTTAATCGTTAAAAAAGATAACTGGCTTGTTTTTGTTGAAGTAAAGACCAGAACCTCAGAAGCATTTGGCTATCCTGAGAATTTTGTTGACGATAAGAAAGCGGAAAAAATACTTGAGGGAGCAGAACAATATCTTTTTGAGACAAATTGGGATGGTAACGTTCGGTACGATATCATCTCCATTATGCTAAAGAAAGACATCCCCGAGGTTGTTCACTTCGAGGATGCTTTTCATTAGTAATTACTGTTTGCCGATTGGGGGTGGTCCGGGAGGGATTAAGCCGGAGTATACATGATCTCCTTTTCTTTGTTTGAACTCTGCCTTTACCGCCTCTACCTTTTTCGGATCTTCAAATAGGTCAGCCATGGTCATGGCCAATGTCTTTGCTGTTTGGATCATCCCTTTATGACCGATTGACATACCACCACAGGCCACTACTGCCCATGAATGCCATGGCGTGTCAATGGGAGCAGTGCCTCCGTCCATTCTTACTACGGGTACAATCCAGCTCACATCACCTACGTCAGTCGAGCCTCCTCCGGGATTCTCTTGTGTTTCTTCCAGAGGTTCAATCTTGCTGTACAGGCCTACCTGTTTTTTGCCTGTGGCTTCTTGAATCTTTTTTGCGTAGGCAATTTCTTCGTCAGTGTATTGGATGGGCCCCAGAAGCTCCAGGTTCTTCTGTATCAGCTCGCCACCTGCCCTGTTGACCAGGATTTCGTAGATACCAGATACAAGAGATATTTTGTAATCCACGTCCGCCATGATGGCCGCGCCCTCTGCCATTTTTTTCACTCGCTCATACACTTCGTTCATTCCTTCCCGCTTTGTGTCGCGCACGCGTACCCAAAGCCTTGAATAATCCGGAACAACATTTACGACCTGACCTCCATCTTGAATATGGTAATGTATTCTTACCGTAGGTCTAATATGTTCACGATAATAATTGATTCCTGTAGTATACAACTCAAGTGCATCGGATGCACTCTTTCCATTCCAGGGGTCGGCAGACGCATGTGCGGTCTGACCATAAAACTCAACCGTGAAGTCAACCAGCGCCAAGGTACTTTGAACCGCAGCCTTTGTTTCTGCAGAAGGATGCCAATCCATGCAGACATCCAGATCATTGAAGAGGCCGGCCCGCGCCATCCAGAGTTTGCCAAAGAATTTTTCTTCAGCAGGCGTGCCAAAGAATTTCACCGTGCCTTTCAACTTTCCTTGCGCCATCAATTCCTTTATCGCGACTGCTGCTCCAAGGCTTGCTGTTCCGTACAAATTATGACCACACCCATGGCCAGCCTTGCCTGGTTCCAAAGCCTCTTTGTGAGGTACTGCCTTTTGCGAGATACCTGGAAGTGCATCAAACTCTCCAAGGATACCAATAACTGGGCTACCGCTGCCGTAGGTTGCGACAAAGGCCGTTGGTATTTCCGCCACACCGCGCTCTACTTTAAAGCCGTTGGCCTCAGCGTAGTCGGCCAATAGTTTGCTGGATTCAGTTTCCTGAAAGGCGATTTCAGCATGGGCCCAAATCTTGTCGCTGATGTTGGTAAGTTTTGATGCTTGATTATCGACCGACTGAATTATTGTCTTTTTATTCGGTGTGATCTTTTGAGCGAACGCATGTAGGCTCAAGAAAGCAATGACCACAAGTAGAAGTTTTCTCATTGGAATTGATTTTTCTTTCAATCTATCCAATGTTTTGGAAATGCGCTAGCTGAAATTAGCTGAGAGGTGGGGCGCTGTTACTGGCCCTTTCTGTTGCTGTATACTTCCTTACCCTTTTCGTTCCACTCGCTTCTAATGAAAGGATTCTGCTCATGATCGAAAGGATCATCGGGAAAGATGATGATCTTTTTTCTCCTTCCATTGGGATAGTTTTCAATCCACTCGCCCACTTTGTTATCCCATTTGTATTCGCCTGTTACGGCAATGCCTCCATTTTCATGGAATTGATAGTAGTAGCCCTCGCGTTCACCAAACTCAACGGGGATGATCTCCTTTACTTTTGTGCGCTCCGCGGGATCATAATAGACGACAAGTGATTCCTTTGGCCATCCCTTGTAATATTTTGCCTTGTCTACCAAAAGATTTTGCCTGTCGTACTGCATCCAGCGTCCATGTTTGGTGCCTTTGTAAAAGATTCCCTCTTCTAACAACTGATCTCCTTGCATTCGCCTGTATGGCCCATGAAGCAGCACGCCTTTGCTCGGATCGAAGTTGTTGGTCTTTCTGATTTCCCTGCGTGTGAAGTCATACCAATAGATGTCGCGAACAAATTGGTTGGGCTTGTCTTGTGTTTTTAGATAATAAAAAAGTTCAATTACTACGCGGTCGCCATAGCCTTTCCTGGTGAAACCTTTCTTGGTTTTGAGGCCATAGAAAACTTTTTTCTTGCGCTTCTTTTTCTTGGTGACGATGGGTTCGTCAATATCTTCGTCCAATTCGAGAAGCTTAAAGGGTTTGTCAGTGTCGAAAGTAAACTGACCTTCAACAACGCGAGCCTGCTCGTTAGGTTGGGCAAATAACCCCACCTGACAAAACAACATCGCGATTACAAATGAAAGTTTCTTTTCCATTTCTTCTTCACAACGAAGTTACAAAAATTATATTTTAACGTCCATCGTAAAGAAAAAGGCCTCGCGTAGAGGCCTTCTTAATTCAGTCTAACTTTGTGTTACGAAACCAACTCAACACTTCTTTTTATAAAGCTGGTGAGGTCGGCTCCGGTAAGCATATTTTGCGAAAGCAAAGCAAGATCATAAGCCTGCTTGGCCAACTTAATTTTTTGTTCTTCAGTTTCTGCTTTCAGCACTTTCTGAATCACGTTGTGATTTGCGTTTACCGCAACATTATAGTTATCTGGCATCGATCCCATAAATGGCATTCCGCCACCACCTGTTTTGGCCATGTCTTTCATCCTTCTCATCCATTCGCTCATGGTCACTGTCACAGGCAGGTCATTTGGAGACATAGATTCCACAGCCAGCGTCATGTTGGTGTTATTGATCGCTTTTTCAAAAATGGTTTTCACCTGCTCCTCCTCTTCTTTCGATAACACACTTTCCACTTTCTCATCTTTGGCAATCAACTTGTCAACGGTGTCGCTGTCTACACGTTTGATTTGTGTTTTCTCAAATTTTTGCTCCAGGTTGCTGATGAAGTGACTGTCCAAAACACCGTCCATCAACAGTACATCGTATGACTTGTCCTTGGCCATTTGGATGTATGTGTCTTGCTTGCCGGGATCTGTTGAGTAGAGATAAACCAACTGCTTGTCTTTGTCCGTTTGCGTTGGCTTTACCTTTTCTTTGTATTCATTGAATGTGAAATATTCTTTGTTCACATTCTTCAGTAGCGCGAAGTCTTTTGCTTTTTCATAGAATTTCTCATCGCTGATCATTCCATACTTCACGAAGATGTTGATATCATCCCATTTCTTTTCAAACTCCTTCCGGTCCTTTTTATACATATCGGTGAGCTTGTCAGCTACTTTCTTGGTGATATGCTGACTGATCTTCTTTACGTTAGAATCTGACTGTAGATAGCTGCGGGAAACGTTTAAAGGGATGTCAGGTGAGTCAAGCACACCATGCAGTAACATCAAGAAATCGGGAACAACATCTTTCACTTCATCGGTGATAAACACCTGGCGTGAGTAGAGTTGAATTTTGTTTTTCTGAAGTTCGAAATCGTTTTTCACCTTAGGGAAATAGAGAATTCCCGTCAGGTTGAAAGGATAGTCTACATTGAGATGAATCCAGAAGAGCGGATCCTCTGAGAAGGGATATAATTCTTTATAAAATTTCAGATAGTCTTCATCCTTTAGATCGTTGGGTGATTTTGCCCAAAGTGGTTCGGGATTGTTGATGATCCGGTCAACCGTTACACTCTTGTATTTTTTCTTCCCGTCTTTGTCCTCGCCATCTTCTACACTTTCTTCCTTGGTGCCAAACTTGATTTCGACAGGGAGGAACTTACAGTACTTTTCAAGGATACCCTTTATTTTCCATTCATCGAGAAACTCTTCGGAGTCTTTATTGATATGAAGAATGACATCAGTACCTCTGTCTTTTTTCGTTGTTGGTTCGATGGCAAACTCGGTTGAACCATCGCATGTCCACTTGGCTGCTTCGTTCTCAGCGGCTGTGTGCGATCTGGTAATGATCTCAACATTGTCGGCCACCATGAAAGAAGAGTAGAAGCCGAGACCAAATTTTCCGATGATATCTTTGGCGTCACCCTTGTCCTTAAATTTTTCTACGAATTCTGCCGCTCCTGAAAAGGCAATTTGATTGATGTATTTTTTAACCTCTTCGGCCGTCATACCAATACCGCGATCGCTCACCGTAATGGTCTTTTTCTTCTTGTCGAATTTTACTTCTATTCGGATGTCTCCAAGCTCATCTTTGAACTCACCCAGAGAGGCTAGTTTTTTTAGTTTCTGTGTTGCATCTACCGCGTTGCTCACCAATTCACGCAGGAAGATCTCATGGTCAGAGTAGAGAAACTTCTTTATGATGGGAAAGATGTTTTCGGTATGGATTGAAATAGAACCTGTTTCCTTCATGATTAGATGTTTTTAGACCTCTGGGCTTTTTCAAAAACTATTCCACAGACGTGGAATTATGACATGTTGACAGTGTGAGGGTCAGGCAACAGCTGTTGCCTGACTTATTTCAATTTCCTCTCCGTCCTTGTTTAGGTACTTGCATTCGGTAACCCCCAGCGAAGTATCCTGGACGAGATCCACCCATCGCTTGTATTTAAAGAACCATTTTGTTCTTCGGGAAATAATGCCATGCGTGAAAAACGCGTACAAATAGGGGTGGAGCGCTAAGACAAGCTTCTTCTCGTTTTGCTTTACCAGCAAATGCTCAATGTTTTTCTCGATGATATCGGACACCAGAATGGAAGCAGTGATTGTACCCGTGCCGTTGCAGGTTGGGCAGACTTCCTTGGTCGCGATGTTCATCTGAGGCCTCACACGCTCGCGCGTGATCTGCATCAGCCCAAACTTTGAAAGGGGAAGTACAGTATGTTTGGCACGGTCTGACGCAGCCATCTCGTCCTTCATGGTCTTGTGTAGTAGCCTTTTATTTTCGGCACTACGCATGTCTATGAAGTCGACTACTATGATGCCACCCATGTCGCGTAGCCTCAGCTGCCTTGCTACTTCCTTGGCTGCTTCAATGTTTACCGACAGCGCAGTTGTCTCCTGATTCTCCTCGCGATTCGATTTGTTGCCACTATTGACATCCACCACGTGAAGCGCTTCGGTGTGTTCGATGATCAGATATCCACCGCCTCTCAGGCTTACGGTTTGGCCAAACGCAGATTTGATCTGTTTCTCGACATTGTAATGTTCGAAGATCTTGGCTTTGCCAGTGTATAGTTTTACTATCTTCTCCTTGTCAGGAGCAATGGTGTGGATATAGGATTTAACATCCTCAAATATCTTTTTGTCATCAACATGAATATTGTCGAAAGACTCGTTGAGGACGTCCCTTAGGATGGAAGATGTTTTGCTGATTTCACCAATTACCTTATCGCGGGGATTGGCAGACACCAATCTTTTGATTCCGTCATCCCAGGTTTTCACCAGATTGCGCAGATCTTTATCCAGTTCTGCAACCTCCTTACCCTCGGCCACGGTGCGAATGATAACCCCAAAATTTTCGGGTTTTATGGATTGAATAAGACGAAGAAGTCGTTTACGCTCTTCGCTGCTAGTAATTTTTTTAGATACGCTTACCGTATTACTAAACGGTACCAATACCAGGTACCGACCTGGAATGGATAACTCACACGAAAGTCGCGGGCCCTTGGTGGAAATAGGTTCTTTAACCACCTGTACCGGAATCACCTGACCTTTTGAAAGCTGCTGGGAAACTTTCCCATGCTTGTCAATGTCTTTTTCCAACTGGAATCTGTCCAGTTTGCCTCCGGTAATCTTCTTTGCACGGACTAGTTTTGTGAATTTCTGAAGTGATCCAAATTGAGCTCCCAGATCCAGGTAATGCAAAAATGCATCTTTTTCATACCCGATATCAATGAAGGCTGCGTTCAGACCCTGGACTACTTTTTTTACAGTACCCAGATAGATATCACCAACTACAAACTTGCTTCCTTCCTCTTCTTGATGAAATTCAGCAAGGTGCTTATCCTTGAGAAGTGCTATGCGACATCCGTTTTGAGTTGCGCTAATGATTAGTTCATTACTCAAAACTGTAGATGTTTAATGTGCTACATCGATCGGATGTTATTTCTTCTTATGTCTGTTTTTTCTCAGGCGCTTCTTGCGCTTGTGAGTTGCCATCTTGTGCTTCTTTCTCTTTTTTCCGCTTGGCATACCAAATTTTTTTTCCCCCGCTCTGCGAGGGTGGGTTTAACATTATTTTAAGTCCTTCAGATACGAATCTGCTGCTGCTTGTACCGCAGGATCCGAATCCAATTTTTTTACAAGTTCAAACTGCTCCCGGGCTTTTTCTTTGTCCTTGGTGTTCATGTAAGCAACACCCAACAGAAGATGGCCCTGAATATGATTGGGGTAGAAGGAGATCAACTCTTCCAGCCTTTCCCTGGCTCGGTCATATTGCCCCGATTGAATGGACAGCATGCCCATGTTGAACAAAGCCTGTTCATTCTTTGGGTCTGTTTCCAAAACCTCCCTAAGCATTGTAATCCCCTGCATTGGGTTTTGTGAACTCAGGTAAGTCATTGCGATCTTGGTTTTTACACCGAGGTCGTCAGGATCAATGGCCAATACCTTTCCAAGGTACTCCCTTGTTTTTTCCGCCATTTCATTTTGCTTTTTTGCGTCCAGCGCAAATGTGTAAGCATCATAGTAGCTGTTTCCAGCTTTTAAATGGCTTTCCCTTGTGTTAAAGAACGCTGTGGCTTTCTCCGCAAACCACGCTGCGCTGTCAAATTGGTTGGCCTGGCTATACAGGCTCGCCAAAGAGTCGGCAAAGATAGCACTTTTTTCATTCTCCGATACGGCTAAGTATTGGGCTTTCAGGGAATTAATGGATTGCCTTAAAGTAGCAGGTATAGTCGAGTGAGGGTCTTCCTGAGCTGTCTGCGTTTCGCTGGAATTCATCAGATCTTCGTTCTCTACCACCGACTTTGGCAACAGAAATATCAGCCACACCAACAGTGCGGTTACTGCGATTAAAATGATACGGGTTCTTAGCATAGGGTCACGGGCTGGAGAGAGTTAACATGCCATGATGAAAGCCGGTGACTAGAGACCTTTGATCGAAAACTATTTTTCAGCAACCTGCTTTACCTTATCGCTGTTCTTGATTTTGTTCACAAAAATCTTGGCAGGCTTGAAGCTTGGGATATAATGCTCATCAATAATTATTGCCGTGTTACGGGAAATATTGCGCGCGATCTTCTTCTTCCGCTTCTTGTTTACAAAACTTCCAAACCCACGGATGTAGATGTTCTGTCCGCCAGCCATAGAGGTCTTCACTATGTTAAAGAACGCTTCTATGGAATGAGATACATCGGCTTTATCGATTCCGGTTTTCTCTGCTATTTGTGCGATTACGTCTGCTTTGGTCACGTGGGTATCAGTTTGAATTCCAAATTTTCAGGACGGCAAATTTAATCCAGAAAGATCAATCGCAAAATGAAATCTTTGATAATCACTTAGATGTGAATTAAAAAGCGACCATCTTTCGGATCAATCGATTTCGAAAAGTGCTCAAAATGCAGAACGGCAAAGGATTGAACGCAGTGAATGAACGGGAGAGATTTTTCTAAAAAAATAATATCATGGTACCTGGAGCATAAGCGGAACTTGCCCTGGCGAAGCTCTTCTGACCCTTATTTCATCTGGTTGTCTGAAGTCATTTTACAGCAAACCAGAGTAGCACAAGGTCTACCCTATTTTGAGAGATTTGTTAGGGACTTCCCTAACGTTCGTGCCCTGGCCAATGCCCCTCTAGAAAAAATCCTTCGTGTCTGGCAGGGTCTTGGCTACTATAGTCGGGCACGTAACCTCCACCGATGTGCGCAGGTAATCAGAGATGAACACGGAGGACAGTTTCCGCGAACTTATTCTCAATTGCTGTCACTACCCGGTATCGGCAGCTACACAGCCGCGGCCATCTCTTCAATTGCCTTTGGGGAAGCTCATGCAGTGGTTGACGGAAACGTGTTCAGGGTAATAGCCCGCATCTTTGGTTTTGATCATGACATCTCTACTGCCGAGGGAAAGAAGAAGTTTGAAGAAAGAGCCAACCAACTCCTCGATCGCACACAACCAGGTGTCTTTAACCAGGCGGTAATGGAATTTGGGGCATTGCACTGCACGCCCAAGTCACCGGCATGTAGTTCTTGCATTTTTGCTAGTGGATGCTTTGCCAGAAAGCATGAAGCGCAGATGCTCTTGCCCGTAAAAAGTAAAAAGGTGAAAATCAGGGCCAGGCATTTTCAATACTTTGCATTTAAAGTGGGTAGTAAGCTGGCGCTTAAACAAAGGACAGCCAAAGACATTTGGCACGGGTTGTATGACTTTCTGCTCATCGAGGGGAAGGAAGGTGCACCTACTGATATTCGCGCATTTTCAATGCTGAAATCAAAGGGAGCTGAAATAGGGAAAAAGTTAACATTGAAACATCAACTTACGCATCAGTCGATTAAGGCTGAATTCACGTTACTGGATTTGCCGAATACCAGAGCTGTGGAAGCCTCCCTTAAAGCCTTGGGGCTAAAGCTGTACAGCTCCCGGCAACTGGCCAATCTGCCCAAACCCGTCCTAATCTCTCGTTTTCTTGCTGATAGTGGCATTTTAGACTAGCCGTAGAAATTGGTACTTTTGTGTTCTTACCGTGGGAAATGACCCCATAAGGGTCTCCGGGTTATCCTCTGAGGAGGAGCAGCGTAAGTGAATTAATTCAAAAAGTATGTCTGGAGTAAATAAAGTGATTTTGGTAGGCCGGTTGGGCAAGGACCCCGAAGTTCGTCATCTTGAAAATGGAGCCACTGTGGCCAACTTTACCATGGCCACCTCTGAAACTTATAAAGACAGAACTACGGGCGAAAAAAAGGAAATAACAGAGTGGCACAACATTGTTTTGTGGAGAGGCCTTGCTGATGTTGCGGCCAAATACCTTCACAAGGGAGACATGGTGTACATAGAAGGTAAATTACGTACGCGCTCCTGGGAGAAGGAGGGCGTCACCCGATATACAACAGAAGTCATTGGCGACAACATGACGATGTTGAGCACCAAACCGTCAGGTGGAGGATCGCCAGAATATTCTCCCTCAGCCGCACCAAGCTCGCAGGGTGGCGCGGACTACAAACCGTCAGACTCTTCGGACGACCTGCCTTTTTGATGTTGGACTCAACACCGAATTTTGGAAACTTCCAGTTTAGACGAACCTCCGAGTAGCACCCTTCTGGCTGATCTGCTTTCCGGCACCCCTGACTATTTCTTAATAGCCAGTTTCATTGCCATTGCCCTCCTGTTGCTCTCTTCGGCCCTGATCTCCGCATCTGAGGTAGCCTTTTTCTCACTCAGCGCAGATGACTTGGATCGCTGCCGCGAATCAGAAGACAAAAAAGACAAGAACATCGTAGAGCTGTTGCGCAACCCGCAGTTGTTGCTGGCAACTATTCTTATCATGAACAACTTTGTGAATGTGGCCATTGTCACTTTATCAACGTTCATGATGTGGGAGCTGGCTTCATCCCGAAATCCCACCGAGATCATCGTGGGGTTGGTAACATTTAGCGTCACGTTTGCCATTACTTTCTTTGGCGAAATCATTCCCAAGGTATATGCTACCCAGCGCAATCTTTTTTACTCGCGATTGATGGGAGGTGTTTGGCACGTGCTGGAAAAAGTTTGCAGCCCTGTTTCATGGATGTTGCTGAAAATGGGGAATGTGGTGGAAAAACGATTTAAGAAGAAAGGATACTCTACAACGGTAGAAGAGCTGAATCAGGCTTTGGATCTCACCACCGAGAATGATGAAACCACCGCTGAGGAAAAAGACATTCTGAAGGGGATTGTGAACTTCGGTACACTTACCGTCAAGCAGATCATGAAATCCAGAATGGACATTTCAGCTGTAGATTTCGATATCAGTTTTAACCAGTTAATGGAGCAGGTGAACTCTTCCGGATTTTCAAGAGTGCCTGTCTACAAGGAATCGTTGGATAAGATCGAGGGCGTGCTGTACATAAAAGACTTGCTGCCTTTTTTGGATGAAGATGAAAACTTTAAATGGCAGAAGTTGATCCGACCGGGATTTTTTGTGCCAGAAACAAAAAAGCTCGACTCGTTGCTGAAAGACTTTCAAAATAAAAGGGTGCACATGGCTGTGGTGGTGGATGAATATGGCGGCACTTCGGGATTGATTACGCTTGAAGATTTGATCGAAGAGATCATCGGTGACATCAATGACGAGTTTGATGAGGAGAACGTAGCCTTTGTCAAAATTGACGACAACACATTTGTATTTGAAGGCAAAACTTCACTGCACGATTTCTGCAAGGCAATTGACGTGGACTCAAGTACGTTTGATGCTGTGAAAGGCGAAAGTGAATCGCTTGGAGGATTGATTTTGGAGTTGAACAGTGCTATGCCAAAAGTAGCGGACCAGATTGTTCACGACCGATTTGTTTTTACGGTAGTTTCCGTAGATAAAAAGCGAATCAAAAGAGTTCGTGTGTTGATTAATCAGCCGCCCAATCAACGATGAGATACCTGGGATTGTGTGCCATGCTGTTCCTGTTGGCAAGTGCTTGCCAAACGGATTACCAACCAAAACCAAAAGGCTACAACCGACTGGTGCTGCCTGAACCTGCATACCAGTCGCTGCCGGATTCGTTGCCCTATGCCTTCGAGTATTCCACGCATGCCATACTGCTGAAGGATACTTCCTGGGTGAGAGAAAGGCACTGGGTCGAGATTTCCTATCCCGAGCTGAAGGCGACAATTCACATCACCTTTAAGCGACTGCAACACAGCGAGGAGTTGCTAAAAGAATATCTCAATGATGCCTACACGCTCACAGCGAAACATCAGATTAAAGCTTATGCTATTGATGAAAGCATCACCCGAACACCGAGCGGAAAGACAGCGGTAATCGCTGAGATTGAAGGTGAAGTGCCTAGCCAGTTTCAGTTTACGATGACTGATTCTGTCAATAATTTTTTGCGGGGAGCTTTGTACTTCAATGTCAAGGTTCAGAATGATTCGTTGCAACCTGCCATCGAATATGTCAAAAAAGACATTGTGCAATTGATCAACACGCTTGAGTGGAAGCGGGATTGAGGTATAAAGTGGGTGGGAGTTTAGCTAAATTTGATTTTATGCTCACCAAGGAAAAATTACTTCAAGCATTAAGTGATATGCCCGAACAGTTCTGTACTGAAGAGTTGTTCGAACGGGTAATACTTCTGGAGAAGATTGAAAACGGTATTCTCCAAAGCCAAAACAATCAAGTTTACTCTAAAGCAGAGGTAAAAAAATTACTTAAGAAGTAAACTGCTAAAAGGCACTTTTTGAATTGTGGCCAATTACTTCGACACATCCATTGAGTTTTTAAAGGGCGTTGGTCCGCAGCGGGCAGCGTTGCTTCAGAAGGAACTGAAGATTCATACATTCGGAGACCTCATTCAACATTATCCCTTTCGTTACGAAGACCGCACTCGCTTTTATTCCATTAAGGAAGTAAACGAGACGATGCCTCATGTTCAAATCAAAGGCAAGATCCTGCGATTTGAAATGATGGGAGGAGGAAGAAAGAAAAGACTGGTCGCTTACTTCGAAGATGAGACAGGTGAACTTGAGCTCGTGTGGTTCCAGGGAATCAACTGGACACTGGATAAAATAAAACCGGGCATTGAATACGTTGTGTTTGGAAAACCTAACCGCTATGGACGAACGATTTCCATTGCGCATCCGGAAATAGAACCCGTTACCAACACGAGCGAAAAGAAAGGTTTTCTTCAACCTGTATATCCGCTTAGCGAAAAGCTCAGAAATAAATATCTCGACAATAGGTTTTTAATTAAGATTGAAAAGGATCTGTTGGCGGTGGCGCTCCCACACGTTCGTGAAACGCTGCCCGACTATTTGAGACAGAAACTCAAGCTGATTCCAAAAGCGGAGGCCCTACAACACATCCATTTTCCGCAGTCGCATGAGTGGCTCACTCAAGCCCAAAACCGATTGAAGTTTGAAGAGCTTTTCTTCATCCAATTGCGACTCATCAAGATGAAGCTGGTGCGCCAGGAAAAATTTAAAGGACTGGTTTTCAATGACGCATCGATACTCACAAAATTTTACGATGAGCACCTTCCCTTCCCGCTCACGGAAGCTCAGAAACGAGTTATTCGTGAGATTTATCACGATATGAAATCGGGGAAGCAAATGAACAGGCTGCTGCAAGGCGATGTAGGCAGCGGCAAGACGATCGTGGCGTTCATCTGTATGCTATTGGTCATTGGCAGCGATGCACAGGCCGCATTGATGGCGCCAACAGAGATTCTCGCGCAGCAGCATTACAACAACTTGAAGAAGTACGCGGATATGATGGATATCTCAATTTCACTATTGACAGGATCCACAAAAAAGAAAGCGAGAACTGAACTGCATTATCGCCTGCAGACAGGTGAGTTGAAAATATTAATCGGAACACATGCGCTGATAGAAGACGAAGTCAAGTTTAATCGATTGGGCTTGGCTGTTATAGATGAACAGCATCGCTTTGGTGTAGCGCAGCGTTCGAAGCTCTGGCAAAAAAACAAAGAGGCCTATCCCCATGTGCTGGTGATGACCGCCACACCCATTCCCCGTACGTTGGCTATGACGCTCTATGGGGATCTGGAGATTTCAGTGATTGACGAATTGCCGAAAGGCAGAAAGCCGATCAAGACTACACATCAATACGATTCGCACAGACTACAGATCAACGAATTCATAAGGCAACAAATAAAATCGGGTCGGCAGATTTACATCGTGTACCCACTAATTGAAGAATCAGAGAAGCTGGATCTGAAACATTTGATGGATGGATACGAGAGTATAACCAGGGCTTTTCCGGATGTGCCGGTGAGCATTCTTCATGGTAAAATGAAACCCGAAGCGAAGGACTTTGAAATGGATCGCTTTGTGCGCGGAGAAACGAAAATCATGGTGGCAACCACGGTGATCGAAGTGGGTGTGGATGTGCCCAATGCTTCGGTAATGATCATTGAAAGCGCGGAGCGATTTGGGTTGTCACAGTTGCACCAGTTGCGTGGTCGCGTAGGGAGAGGCGCAGAGCAATCGTATTGCATTCTGGTGACGGATTACAAGCTGAGTGCGGAGTCAAAAATCAGGCTCGGCACGATGGTGAAGACCAACAACGGGTTTGAGATTGCAGAAACCGATCTGAAGCTGCGTGGCCCCGGAGATCTGATGGGCACGCAGCAGAGCGGAGCACTTGATTTGTTGATTGCAGACCTGGGCAAAGATGCTGCCGTCTTGAAAGTAGCCAGGGAGACTGCGATTCGCATTCTGGAGAACGATCCCGACCTCGTCAAGCCCGAGCACAAGGTGGTAAAACAACAGATTGAATCACTCAAGAAGACGGCCGTAAACTGGAGCCGCATCAGCTGATTACCCAAATTGGGGTACAAGAATTCTGTTTATTTCAATAGAATTTCTTACATTGAATATCCTAACCACCTGTCTATGAGGACTTTTTGCCTGATTGGCCTTTTGCTGCCAATGTCATTATTCGCACAAAATGTGCAGATAACAGACATTGAGATTGCGGGTCAGAATGTGATTGTGCATTACGATCTGGAAGATTCTAATCCCAACAACGAATACATTTTAGACCTCTACTCCAACAGAGATAACTTTTCAACCGCACTACTAAGGGTAAAGGGGGACATTGGAAATGAGGTAAAGCCAGGGAAGGACAAGAAGGTCACCTGGAATCTGGCTGATGAGTTAGGTAACTATCAGGGGAAGGTAGCGGTGGAGTTGCGCGGAAAGGTTTTTACCCCCATCGTGAAGTTTCAGCAATTCAATGTGAACAAAAAATATCGCAGGGGAAAATCCTATCCTATCACCTGGCGTCCAGGAAACACGAATCCCATCAACATAGAATTATTCAAAGGGACACAAAGAATTGCAGGTGAGGTAAACCATCCGAATTCGGGGTCATCGTCCTTATCTATTCCGTCTGATGCGGAAAAAGGGGATGACTATCGACTTAAGATCACGGACACAAAAAGTCCGACCAGCATTGTGTACTCGCCCAACTTCACGGTTGTGCCAAAGTTGCCGATGTTGATAAAGGTAATTGTACCGCTTGCGATTGTTGGAGGGGCTGTTGTGGGCTTGAGTGGTGGAGGAGGTGAAGGAGGGCCACAACCTGATACTGAGCTTCCTTATCCAGCCTTTCCTAGTGGTAATTGATTTTTGATAATTTGTATGAAGAGAGCAGCGATATTTCTGTCATTTATTTTTTCTCTCTGGGTACATAGTCTTTGTGCCCAGGATCTTTGGACGGGTAATGGTCCTTATGGTGGTGACGTAAGAGATGTGATTTATTCACCTAGTGGCACATTGTTATCTGTTACCTATGGAGGAGTATTTCGCTCCACCAATGAAGGCAACTCCTGGACCCGAGTGACCAGCGGATTTGATCAATTTGATATTGACTTCCGTGATATAGAGGTGGATGGAGCAGGTAAGTTATATGCGATTACCTATTCGAATTTGTACACTTCTGTTAATGACGGAGTGTCGTGGATTAAAACTACTACGACCTCTTCATTTTTTGATGGCCGAATGCTTCGTGTTGCACCTGATGGTGACATCTACCTTGCGACACTTAACAATGTAATGCGTTCGTCTAATGGAGGTGCCTCATTTTCCAATACCCTATATCCTGGTGGAAATGAAATTACCGGGCTTGAGGTAAATTCATTGGAATCTGTTTTTGTTGCAAGATACTTTCAAAGCATTCTGAAGGGGACAAACAACGGGACAAGTTGGGCTGATGCAGGATCAAGTGGTTTTCCTACTATCGCAGGTCATAATTACAGAATTGCGCTGGATAATGCTACTCCAAATAATCTTTACGCACTGACCAATGAGGGGCCTTACAAAATTTCAACAACAGGCTCTATTTGGAGTTCAGTTAAAAACAATTTGACAGAGACCAACTATTATGGTCGCATTTATTTCCGCCAGGGAAATTTGTTTTTATTCAACAATGACGTGAACCAAATGTTTAACTCCTCCGATGGTGGAGTTACGTGGAGCACGGGCAGAGATTATTTTCGAGCTGCAGAAATCATCTCACTCGCAGCCAAATCTGCAACCGAGTTATATAAAGCTGCCTCGTCTTACGGCATATACAAGTCATCAGATGCTGGCATATCATGGAGTGATTCTAATAATGGGATCAAAGCCATTAACCCGAGACAGATTATCATAACGTCAAACGAAAAGAGGCTTTTGGTGCCCGCAAATGATCGAGGATATCAAATTTCTCTTGATGAGGGAGATACCTGGAATTTGCTGGCAGCGGGGACAGTGGACCGTTATATCAGGGGGATCTTGTTGCTCGATGATAACTCCATCATCGCATACGGAGATGGCGTCATAAGGTCGACTAATGACGCGACATCATGGGTTGTTCAGAATACCAATGGTTTTTATAATCCTATGGCTGTCTCTGGAAATAATCTTTATACGGTGCAGGGAACGAACCTGATGGTCAGTGCAGATTTTGGAGTTAATTGGACCACAACAGCCATTAGTGGAATTTCAGGAGGGTACGACAAGATACTGGCCGACAACTCGGGTAACGTATATATAAGAGAGTATAACAACCGAGTATACAAAATTCCTAATGGCTCGTCCTCAGCTACCCAATTGACACCGAACGCATTTGACTTCACTCTGGTTGGGGATGTATTATTGATACTGTCTTCCAACACCGCAATGGAAAAATCTACCGATGGCGGAGTTGCCTTTACCACCACCACTTGGTCAACCAGTTTTCGAGCGAGTAAGATATGGGCATATACAGAAAGAGACATTTTCGCCATGGGTATTCAGAATGGAAATTTTCAAATTTCCAATGATGGCGGAGTTTCCTGGGTAGCCAAAAATTTATTGGATGCCAATGCGTTTGTAAATGATCTTGCATGGATTCAAAAACCACTGAGCACCAGCGCTGGAAATGAAACATTTTTATTTTTGGCGCCCATAGGGTCGGTGATTCATAAAAGTGTAAACGGAGTAATTCTTCCGCCTGCGCCAACAAACCTTACCCTTAAAGCGACAACTTACAACCAGGCCACAATAATTTGGGACTTTGAGACAGATAATTTCAACACGGAGAGTTTTGTCGTTGAGACATCTGTGGGTAACAATTTTTCATACAATGAAGATGGTAGTTTTGGGTTTCTTGGGCCAAATAACCAGGGGAGGTGGGATTATCCACTTTTTGGAGACCCTGGATCACAGACCTATGTCAGGGTTAAAGGTGTAAATAGTGCAGGCAGCTCACCATACAGCAATGAATTGATTATCAACTTTCCGCCACAGTGCACCACGGACGTGCCAGATAACCGGAGCTGGACGGCAGTGGCCACACCCGATCCTGGATTTACTGCGCCTGGAGGAGCAGGACCTTTTACATCAACTTCAGCAGCAATTAAATTCCGTGCCGGCACAACGAATACTTATGCAGTCAACGATTATTTATTTGGAATAGATAATACCAATCGAAGTGCCATCTTTGATGAAAACTGTGGTGCCACATATTTAGCACAAAATGGATGGCACCTGACCAATGGTG
>DAORAG010000002.1:0-29529 GCA_035344095.1 Cyclobacteriaceae bacterium
CATCAGGTTCCAGGTAGGAATGATTTTTCCAGTTTGGTCCTTGATGCTGATTTTGCGAGGCCGCAGCAGCTTCAAATAAACCACATCGTTTTCTGGTTTGTTTGAATAATCTTCTGTGAGTTCCCCGACTTTATATTTTCGTCCATTGTGGGTGTATTCAAAAGCGACTGCAAGTGCTTCGTCATTTTGAAGTTTGCGCTGTAGCGTGATGTATCCAAGCTGATTGTTGAATGTAAATTCGGTAGGTGCCAGTTTGCGCGCGCTGGTTATTTTTTCAAAGTCGGTACCATTCACAAGCCCAAGACCCTCTAAGGCTTGATTGATTCCATCTGAATTGGCAGAAATGCCACCAAGCAGGGAAAAGAGATTGTTGGACGTGTTGGCAGTAGGTGAACCTGCAGCGGCAGACGAGGTAATGGATGTGTTGTAAATCTTATCCGATTCACCCATATCCATAAAGCCGACTACGTTTCTCAGAGTCTGTGTGTCATTTTGGCGATTGAGCAAATACACCTCAACACGAGTAACGTTAACCCCAGATGTTATTTGTGGTAGCGTACCCATCCATTTTTCAAAGTTGTCTCTGAAAAATTGCCCGAGGAAGAAGTGTCTGTTCTCGTCATAGCTTGAACCCTGTATTTCAAAAGGTCTTCCCTGTGCTGCTCCTCCTGTTCCGCCTTGAATTTCGATCGATGATTGTTTTCCTCGTTGTGTGGTGGCAATTGAGGTGACAAACAATTTTCCGAACTGCATTTGTGCTTTTACACCGAAAAGGTTCTGTGAACCTGTAATCAAACTGTTGTTCAGTGGCAGACTTACATTTCCAATTTCCAATTTCTTCAACACATCTTCTTTGAAGCCCGTATACTCTACCTTCATGTTGTTTTGAAAGTCGAAAGAGTTATTGTTGTCGAAGTTGGTTGTGATGGCCAGCTTTTCTCCCACTTTACCAACCACACTTAGGTTTATTTGCTGGTCGAATTCAAACCCTCCATTTCGCTGTTGACGAATGGGTATGGCGGGGTTTTCTATCTTTTGCCATGAGCCCCCAAAGTCAAGCGTTACAAATCCTCGTGGAATCAACTCGACATAGCTGCCTCCGAAGATTCGATCCAATACTGGGCTTACATAAATTTTAGGAATGATGTTCCGGCTGCTCACTGCGCTCTCACCATCCAACGCGCGGCTTCTTGTCTGCCAATAGTCTTTTTTGATTTGTCGTGTTTGCTGTGCGTTGAATTCCTCAAAGCTCATGGATGAAGCCGGACGGAAGTTCACATCACCTATTTTTTCATAGATGGTGTAATTCATTCCGGTATCAATCTCAACATCTACGTTGAAACTTTTTGGATCGCTCAAAAAGAGCGGAGACTTTGTCGTGTAATTCGAGAACGGATCACCGTACCGGTCACTGGGTCTGAACGAAGGACGATAAGGATTGATTACCCGACTTCTGGTCGTATCTGTTTCTACAATTGTTGAGTCAGCCTGCTGGCCAAAAACATACGGAGCTGGTAAGCATGCAAAGAGCAGCAAGCTCAGTAAGCTGATGAATTGGTTGGTTGGTTTGGTTAAGGTCAATCGTATTCTCAGGCGTTTTTCAATGCCAACTTCACGAGCTCTTCTAAACTAATTGTATTCCCTGATTTTTTCAGGACTGTATCGATGCTTTTTTCGGCCGCCACCTTGCCGATTCCCAGCGTCATCAACGCTGTTAACGCCTCCTGGCGCATGGTATTGTGCTGTATACCCCCAAATCCGGTAGCATCCGTAGCGGGCTCCTTTCGCAGCTTATCCTTCAGTTCCAGAATAATGCGTTGTGCGGTTTTTCCTCCAATTCCCTTTACGGCCTGCAAGGCCCCCACGTTTTCGGTAATGATGGCCTGCTGGAGTTCCCGCGGTGGCAAATAAGAAAGGATCACCATGGCGGTACTTGGTCCAACCCCGTTAACACCGATCAAGTTTTGAAACATGGATTTTTCTGCGGCATTACTAAATCCGTACAAGATGTGAGCATCTTCCCTCACCTGCAGATAGGTGGACAACTGAATACTTTCTTTGTCCTTGATTTCTGAGAACGTGTTAAGGGAGATGTTGACATGGTAGCCAACACCATTTACTTCGATGATGGCGAATGTTGGCTCCTTATGTACTAGCTTACCTTTTAAGAAAGCAATCATATTCAAAAAAATATAACCTGCTAAACTAAAAAAAATAGGTGAACGGCCGTGTGGTTAAACACGCTCATTTCGCTCACGCAGGATCGCATCCACTACGGCAATGGCAGCCATATTTACGATGTCCCTTACCGAGCTTCCCAGCTGCAATACATGTACTGGTTTGTTCATCCCTAGAAGGATTGGCCCAATGGCCTCAGCTCCTCCTAATTCAATCACCAGTTTATAAGCGATGTTTGCAGAAGCAAGGTTCGGGAATATCAAGGTGTTTGTACCCTTTTCGGCCAATTTGCTAAAAGGATAAACTTCTTTCTGCAACTCGGTGTTTAACGCAATGTTTGCCTGAATATCTCCGTCTATCACCAGGTCTGGAAATTTTCTTTTAGCCAACTGAACAGCATCACGCATCTTATCGGGGATTTCTCCTTTACTACTTCCGAAATTAGAGTAGGAAAGCATGGCCATATGAGGTTCGAGATCAAAGAATCTGACACCGGTGCGTGTTAGGCCAATGATGTCCAGGAGTTCTTCAGTTGTCGGGTCAACGTTTACTGTGCAGTCGGAGAAGAAAAATGTTCCTCTCTTGTTCATGATGATATACATGCCTGCCACGCGCCTGACGTGCGGAGCTGTGCCAATAACGTGCAATGCAGGAAGAATTGTCTTGGGATAGTCCTTTGTCAACCCTGAAATCATCGCATCGGCATCGCCATGTTCCACCATCATGGCAGCGAAGTAGTTCCTGTCTTTCAATACTTTTTCGCAGTCACTGAGTGTCATGCCCTTTCGCTGACGCTTCTGGTAGAGCTCTTTCGCGTATTGCTGTACCTTATCCTTCTCCCTGCGGGGATATATGATCGGGCAATCATTCAACTCCAGTTTATGCTCCTTTATCAATGCTTGTATTTCCTCAACGTCTCCAAGCAGTATGGGGTAAGCGATCCCTTCGTCTTGAAGTATTTGTGCCGCCTTCAAAATTTTGTGGTGATTGGCCTCAGTGAATACTACACGCTTTGGATTTTTCTTTGCGCGTGTGATGACCCGGGATGTCAGCTTCTGATCGATGCCAATCCGCTTTAAAAGCTCTTCATTGTATTTGCCCCAGTCAGTTATGTGGTGTGTCGCCATTCCTGAATCCATGGCAGCCTTTGCCACAGCTGGCGAGATGGAAGTGATCAATCTTGGATCAAGAGGTTTGGGAATTAAGTAATCCTTGCCAAATTCAATCTTCGTGTTGCCATAAGCCCTTGTCACCATGTCGGGTACGGATTCCTTTGCGAGATCTGCCAACGCTTTCACGGCAGCGAGTTTCATCTCCTCATTGATTTCAGTGGCACGAACATCCAGCGCACCTCTGAATATATAGGGAAAGCCCAAAACATTGTTGATCTGATTGGGATGGTCGGAGCGACCTGTGCCCATAATAATATCAGGTCTCGCCTTCATTGCCAGATCGTAAGCGATCTCTGGATTGGGATTTGCTAAAGCAAACACAATAGGATCTTTGGCCATCGTGCGGAGATCATCTTGTGTGATGATGTCGGCAACGGATAGCCCCACAAATGCATCAGCGCCCTTCAAAGCTTCATGAAGAGTTGAAATTTTCTTGCTTGTAGCAAATTCTGACTTTATCGGATCGAGCCCTTTTCGATCTTTGGTAATCACTCCCTTGCTGTCGCACATGATAAGATTTTCTCTTTTCAGGCCGAGAGAAATATAAAGCCTTGAGCAGGAGACTGCGGCTGCACCAGCACCATTAACGACTAGTACAATATCCTCAATTTTTTTTCCGATGAGTTCGAGAGCGTTCAGCAATCCAGCACTGGATATGATCGCAGTGCCATGCTGGTCGTCATGCATTACAGGAATATTCATTTTTTCCCGTAGCTGCTCCTCGATTTTAAAACACTCGGGAGATTTGATGTCTTCAAGGTTGATCCCACCGAACGTTGGCTCCAGCGACTTTACGATCTTGATAAATTCATCTGGATCTTCTTCTGCAATTTCAATGTCAAATACATCAATGCCCGCAAACTTCTTAAACAACACTCCTTTGCCTTCCATCACCGGCTTTGATGCCTCTGGTCCAATGTTACCTAGTCCCAAGACGGCTGTACCATTAGATATCACAGCCACCAGGTTGCCCTTTGCAGTATATTTATAAACATCTTCCTTATTAGCAGCTATTTCCTTGCACGGCTCTGCTACGCCAGGTGAGTAGGCCAGAGCCAGGTCAAGTTGAGAGCTCAGTACTTTAGTGGGTACTACCTCAATTTTGCCCGGCTGTCCTTGCGTGTGGTAATTGAGTGCATCTTGCTTTCTTATTTTTATAGACATGTGAAATCGAATTTCGGAAAAGACCTGAAATTTACGATTTTAAGAAGAAAAGCCAGAAATAACCTCGAAATAAAGGCCTGCTAAAAAGACCGCTATTGACCGCCAACAGGGGGCAATTGTTCACTGGTTTGAAAGGTGCCAAGAATAGTCTCCAACTCCCGCATGATTTCTCGTTGATCCTTACTCGGACTAAAGGTAAATCCTTCAATGTAATAGAACTTACCCTGGGCTTCGTCAACCATTGCGTAGCCTACAAAAGGACCACCCATAGAGAAGTTGTTTGCGCGCCAAAGACCTCGCATTTCCACAGCATAATGACCATTGATTGAAACTTCCCTTGTGGTTACCGGGATAAAAGGAACTGTCGTTTCAGTGAGCAGGTATGAGTTTAAAACCTCAGGGTCTTCAAAAAGATACTTTTTGCAAACCTTATCTCTAAAGTCAATGAGGTATTCTTTTTTGAATTGATCCTGTGACTGGTACGCTGTTGATGTGATAAATATGTCTTTATCATCGGCAGTGTTGATTTGCCTTACCCAAAGAAAATCTTCCTTATTGATCACGAGTTTGTAGCCGAAGGGTACCTTGATGTTGCACTTCATGTTTTTCATCATCCAGTCGCTAACTCCGGTTACCTGACCGGCCTTGAACAAAGAAACACTCAGCCGCTCCTTCTCTTTTCTGTTGAAGTGGTCAATTAAGAAATGACCTTTGCTTCTGATATTGGCGATCAACTCCTTTTCAGTGTTGCCATATAAGTACATCACTTCCTGTCCTTTTGCGAATACGTCTGACGTAGTGAGTACGTAACTACTTGGATCAGTTTTTATTTTTTCGAGCGACTGAGCCGTAAACAGGTTCTTTAACATATTGGCACCTGCGGTTCTCTTGTCAAGTGTTACGGCAAAAATCAGGTTTCTTCTTTGTTTTAAGACGAAATTGAGTTTTCGAGGATCAATCCACCTCATTCTGAAAACTGGTTCTTCTCTTGGAAGCCCGATCATCTCCTGGTTGAAGAGTGAGTCCAACACTGCACCAAGGGGCCCCTTCCATTGTGTGGAATCCATTACAAGGTACATATCACCCGAAAGGCCGGAAGCCGGAGGTAGGTTTTCTGTGCCTGAGCTGCCGCATCCCAGGGTTACAGCCAATATGATGCTTGCCAGAATGGAGGATTTAAAAAAACTCTTCACACCCGTAAATTTAATTCTCACTAGTAATTCACGATTCATCGGATCGTCACAATTATACCCAAAACCGGAAGTTACAAGATTTGGAAGGGATTGAAAGAGCAAATGGAATGCGCGGTGCGTGGCATTGATAGTTAAACAAAAAGATTTGTATAGTGATTATTGCTATTACCCTCACCCTCAATGGGTTATTTCAATACCTTAGCGCAAGGCTTATATTTAAAGTGAATATTAATTCTATCTAACTCAATACTATGCTATCGGCCAGAGGCACTGCTCTTCTCGTTCTGTTGATTGGTTCATTTGGCGCTCTTGCGCAGACGGGAACGATAAAAGGCAAAATTGTAGACGCTCAAACAAGAGAGGCACTCCCTTTTGGAAATGTTTTTGTAAACAATACAACGCTTGGAACAGCAGGGGATGTAGATGGAAATTTCGAATTTAAGAATGTGCCTTTCGGACAGTCGGAATTAGTTTTCTCCTATGTAGGTTACAAACAGAGCGTTCGTAAAGTAGTCGTTGAGCGGGACGTGGTTGACCTGGGAACAGTTTACCTTAATCAGTTGGAGCAGGAATTGGAAGAAGTGCAGGTGAAAGGCGAGCGAGATAAGGAATGGGAAAAGACACTGGTAGAGTTCAAAAAGATATTTCTTGGAGATGATGATATGGCGGATGCCTGTCAGATCCTCAATCCCTGGGTTATTGATTTTAGAACTGACAACCAGGGGTCATTGATAGCATCAGCGAACTCACCGATTGAAGTGAGTAACTCTGCATTAGGGTATAAGGTGACTTTTTACCTCAACAATTTTTTGTCAAATCAAAAGGGCTATATAATCCGTGGTCAGGTTCGTTTTGAGGAGATGATCACAGGTGATGGCAATCAAGCCTTTTTATGGAAGGCCAACAGGCAAAATGCGTATCTGGGTTCAAGCAGACATCTTTTTAAATCCATTTTGGATGGAAATATCAGAGGCCAGGGTTTCCATTTGTACACACAAAAGCCAGGAGCGGAAAACACCATGGTTCGCTCTCCTTATTTTAATACAGAGTTGGGTCAAACCGTTATTCCTTATGATACTACTAATCTGATACTTCCGCCACCAAAGGAGTCTGGAAGGTATCTTATTTCATTGAAGGGTTTGGTTGAAGTACATTATCATGGCGACCGTGCAATTATCAGAACTTATCGTGATGTGCCTTATCCTGTTAGCTGGCTGGAGGTACATGGAAATTTTGTTGCGGTCAGTCGCGAAGGCAATCCATTCAACCCGTCTGATGTTATCATCTCGGGTGAAATGAATTCAGATAGGGTAGCACACATGCTGCCGCTAAACTATGAACCGGCTGCAATCGCATTGAAGCGAAAAGAACCAGACAAAAAAATCGTCAGCAGGCTGCAGGAGAAAGTCTACTTGCATACGGATAAACCATATTACTATCCAGGTGAAATCATTTGGTTGAAAGGATACATGAATTACGCTGAACCGACCTTACGAGACTCTCTTAGTAAGGTATTATATATTGAGCTGATCAATCCTGAGAGAAAAATCACCTCATCAAGGATGCTTCCAATTCAAGCTGGTATGTCGAAAGGAGATATAGTTCTTCCGGATTCTCTGCCTGCCGGAGAATACTATCTGCGTGCGTATACCAATTGGATGAGAAATTTTGGCGATGAGAACTTTTTTCTTAAGCCAATTCCGGTTTTGAAATTGACTGACAAGGTGAGTCCTTCCGATGAGCCGGTTGCAGAGACCACAGATCAAATGTTGAGTATTACTTCAGAGCGAGACGTTTACAACAAGAGAGATAAGATCACACTTACATTATCTGTAAAAGATGATACCGGAAAACCGACTGCTGCTTCATTGTCTGTTTCTGTTACCGATGTTAAGCAGGTAGCACCGGTGAAGGAATCTGTAAGTGTCATCAAAGATTTCCCTTATAAGGACTCAAAGGCAGACCTTACATTTAATTTTAATTATATCGTTGAAGACGGGATCGGCTTCAAAGGCAAATTTTTGAATGATGCAGGTAAGCCAGAGCGGGCTTCATTGACGCTTATTGAATGGCAATCACAAGACATGTTATTAACCGAGTCAGACAAGGACGGAATCTTTCAATTGACCGGCTTGCAGTTTTACGACAGCGCTGAATTTTCCTTTCATGCCAAGGCTTCAAGAATATTGTCGGATAACCTGGGTTTCGATTACGGAAAGATTGATCCTAAGAATAAACCTTACGGAAGAGTGGAGGTACAGGAGAGAGATATTCCAACACTGTCATTTAAGGGTCAGTCTTACTCACTGGAATTGGTGAATGCAGGATCACCGCAGCGATTGATTTCCGACTACAGCGATACGCAGGCCACTATGTTGAAAGGGGTTGATATACGGGATACTCGCCTTAACGATGCCGCTATGAAAACACTGGGAGGCGCTGACTATGTGCTTACTGCGAAAGACTTTGCTAATGCCAAAGCGACCAATAACCTCTGGCTTGTGCTGCCTGGTAAAGTTCCGGGAATGATAACTACAGGTGAGGAGTTAAGGTTTGCCAGATCTTCATGGCTTTCGAGAGCAGGTGTTACCGCTGAGGTCGTGTCCATCGAACCATTGATATTGATAAATAATATGCCGGCCAGCGGCAGAGCAGTTGATATTCTTCAACGTATCGATGTTTCTACTGTGGAGCGTATTGAGGTGAGCTCGAGTGTAAACGTACTTTATGGATCTCAGGGTGCGAACGGTGTGATATCCATTTACACCAAAGAGGGTGTTACCAATGTCCCGGGAAATACCAAAAGGTCGAAACCCCTGCAGGTGATTTATATTCAGGGGTATTCTACACCTAGCCAATTCTATTCGCCCAACTATGAAGAGACCCCGAACTACCCAAAAACCGACTACCGCTCAACATTATGTTGGAATCCGGATGTATACACTGAATATGAGACTGGTCAAACCACAGTTTCCTTTTTTGCCGCAGACCTGGAAACGACCTATCGGGTAGTAGTGGAGGGCGTGACTGAATTTAACGACCCCATAAGGGCTGAGTATTTTGTTAAAGTGGAGGGTTCAAAATAATCCCCTGCTCTAGGTTAGAAGATTGATTTCTCGGTCACCCTAAATTGGGTAATTCGCTTTTGGATGAGCGTATTTGGTTCAATCGTGAGGCTTCACTGTCACAATTCCTCTAATTTTGACGTATCAATGAGTAGGAGTCAGAGATTTACAATGATCTCCGAAAAATCCCATGGGAATTATTCTAGATTTATATGAGCCTTTAATGGTTGTATTCGGAGTTGTAGCCAGGATATAGTCATAGCCCGTCACGGATGAACTTACGTCAACTATTTTTTTTATTGTTTTTTGTCGCAGCTGGAGCTTCCTCCTTGGCTCAGAATGCTGAGGTGAGTGGAAAGATAATCGATGGTGACTCAAAAGAGACACTACCATTTGCCAATATCTTCATCAACAACACTACCATCGGAACTGCTGCCAATGAGAATGGAGATTTTACACTGAAAAACGTTCCCTTTGGTGTCCATGAATTAGTTGTGTCGTATGTAGGATATAAACCTCTTCAGGCATCCATTCAAATTACCAGCGAACGGGTTGGTCTGGGATTAATCGAAATGGCCCAGTCAGAGCAGGAGTTGGCCAATGTTGAGGTAACAGGGAAAAAAGATACCGGTTGGGAAAAGCAGTTGAAGAAATTCAAAAAAACCTTTTTAGGTGAAGACAAGCTTGCCGAGCAGTGCGAGATATTAAATCCTTACGTCATCGATTTCTCCAAAGAACAAGGGGGAACACTAACGGCATCTGCCAGTGAACCCATTGAGATCAGCAACCTTTCGCTTGGATACAAATTGAGCTTTTATCTCACACAGTTTCAGTCCGATAAGGATAGCTATTCCATTAGAGGTCAGGTACGATTCAGTGAGATATCAACAAAGGGCGGGGCAACAGCCCTTCAATGGATGAACAACCGGGAGGATGCGTACGTTGGATCGCAGCAACATTTGTTTAGAGCGTTGTTGGAAAAGCGATTGCAGGATGAGGGCTTCTATCTGTATACTGATAAGGAGGGTTATGAGAACAACACCTACCGAACAGCCAATTTTATTGTGGAGTTGGGTAACACTATCATGCCTTACGATACGAATAACATTGTTTTTCCTGGCGAAATACCGAATACATATAAAATACTAATGAAGGGTAGAGTGGAGGTGCATTGTCGTGCGGAGGAGGCAAAACAGAGAACATACAACGACATCCCCTACCAGGTAAGCTGGATTGAGGTAGAAGGTGACACTGTGGTAGTAAACAAAAATGGAAGTGTGCTCAATCCTCAGGCGGTAGTGACCTCGGGCGCCATGAATTCCAGCAGAGTGGCTGAAATGCTTCCGCTAGACTATAAACCGGGTAAAGTTGTTCGGATAAAACGTGAGCCAAGAGGAATCGAAGCAAGCCGGTTGGAGGAGAAAATATATATCCACATGGATAAACCTTACTACTATCCCGGTGAGATGATGTGGTTTAAGGCCTATTTCAACTATAGGTATCCGGAGAAGAGGGACTCGATGAGCCGGACAATGTATGTTGAACTCATCAGCCCACATAAAAAAATCGTTAAATCGCAAATAGTAAGGGTTGACAATGGGTTTGCCCACAGCAACTGGGTAGTGACAGATACCTTGTCTGCAGGTACTTATTGGCTAAGGGCTTACACCAATCTTAACAGAAATTTCGACAAAGATTATTTTGTTAAACCTATCCCGATTCTTGGTAAGACTGAGCAAGTGGTAGCTAGCGAAATATTTATTGAGCCTACCCAGAAACATGCCGTGACAGTCAGACTCGATCAAAGATCTTACGGTACCAGAGACAGCATCGGGTTAATCCTTTCCGTACGAGATACCCTGGGCAAACCGTTGCTCAGCAATTTGTCAGTATCGGTCACTGATGCCAGGCAGGTACTTCCCGTGAAGCCGCCTTTTACAATCCTGGACAAATATCCTTTTCGGTCGGAGCCGGACCATCGTATCATTGACGAAGTCGCTTTTCCTGTAGAGTATGGAGTATCTTATGAAGGCCAGTACCTCAATCGAAGAGGTAAGCCAGAGAAAGCCACATTGAGTATCCTGCAAGGCAACTACGAACACCTAAGCGTTATCGAAACGGATGAGAATGGGTTGTTTGTGGAAACAGGTCTGCAGTTTTATGACTCAACAGATTTTAGATTTCAAACGAAAAACACGAAGAAAAAATATGACGGACGGGTTGAGATAGTAGCCCGCGAGATACCAGCGCTTGATTCTCAGCTGCCATCTTTCGACTTGAAGACGATAAATACAGGCAAAAACCAAAGACTTATCTCTGAGTATGAAGTGCCCCGTGGCGCCCGGCTACTAAGCGAAATATTGATTCAGGGACAGAGAGAGGATATGGAAAAGATTCGGCCCTATGGCAAACCGGATTTTGTAGTGAACGCAGATGATCTTGATATCTCCTCAAATAATTTGTTGATTATTCTTCAAGGGAAAGTGCCGGGGATTGTGATCTCCTACTTATCCGATGACTCAGGTACCCACCCGGTAGTGAGGATTGCTCGCGCTTCTGGGCTGACGATAAAAGCACAGACCGAACCCATGGTGATGATTGACAATGTGCCAATGAGTGGCAGAGCAGGAGATATATTACAATCAATTAATGCCTACACGGTTGAATCCATTGAAGTGGTGACACGTGTTAGTCCAGCTTATGGATCTGCGGGTGTCAATGGTGTAATTTCGATTTATACCAAGAGGGGAGTTGGATCTAACTACAAGCCAATTGATCGCAGCTTGCAGACCGTGAAAATGAGAGGATACGCAAGGCCTGACCTTTTCAGGTACCCTAACTATTCAAATCAGGACAGCGAAAAAAATCAAATTGACTACCGATCAATCCTCTATTGGAATCCGTTTGTGGCCACAGATGAAACTGGAATAGCAAAGGTTTCATTTTACTCAGGTGATCTGGAAACCCGATACCGCGTGGTCGTTGAAGGGATCACAGAGAACAATCAGCCGGTTCGTGGGGTTGGCTACATCACCATCGAAAACGATAAGCAATAGCTTATCCGATTATCAATTTCTGACCTGGCTTCAGGGTATTCGATCTGAGATTATTCAGCGTCTTAAGTTTTTCGATTGTCAGTCCTTCGAACTTCCGGGAAATATCCCATAAAGTATCACCGGGCTGCACCGTATAAATCTTCCCGCCAGGTGTGACTTGAACAGGATCTTGACTTGGTGCTGAGTTGGCGATCACCGTTGACTTGGTAGGGTGATAAGAAGGTAAAACCCAAATTTTGAGGTTCTGCCCGATTCGAATTATGTTGCTGTTCAGGTTATTCCAATTCTTTATGTCTCCTACTCTCACGTGGTATCGTTCAGCAATTTTACCCAATACGTCACCTGACCTCACGCGATGTGTGACCAGTTCTCTTCCATACGTACTTCCAAGGGTATTCTTTGCGAGTGCTTCGAGCTCTGCCTTCCCAACTCTGGACGCGGAGTCAAGTATCAATAGGCGGTCGGCAGATAGTCTTTCTTTTGCTTCAAGCGGAATGCGAATAACATATGTCCTACCGGTAGCGGGTATGGCTTTTCGCAGTACAGAGGGATTTAACCGAATCATATCGTCCACGTTTGACCCAGTCAGGCTTGCAAAAGTTTCAAAGTGGAGGAAGTGATTTATAGTCAGTGTGTCGTAGGGAACCCATGGTGCCTCTGGTGTTTCAAACAAATTGTAATTCTTGGCATAGTTGAAACTGTACATAATCGCCACAAACTGTGGAACGTATGCCCGTGTTTCGCGCGGCAGATATCGGTATATCTCCCAGAATTTCTTTTTGTAGCCTGATCTTCTGATTGCTTTTCTTACGTTGCCAGGGCCTGAGTTGTAGGCGGCCAAAGCCAACTCCCAGTCACCGAACATTCTGTACAGTTCTCCAAGGTATTTACATGCGGCTTCTGTCGACTTCTCGGGATCCATCCTATCATCTACATACCAATCATTGTGCAACCCGAAGTGTCGGCCGGTCGATGACATAAATTGCCAAAGGCCAACCGCACGTGCACGTGATACCGCCCGCGGATTCAATCCTGACTCTACGATCGATAGATACTTGAGTTCGTCAGGCAATCCATATTGCTCCAGGTACTTTTCAAAAATTGGAAAATAAAGATCCTTCCGGGCCAGAACCATTCTGGTGTAATCGCGATCTTTAATTGTGAAGTAGTCGATGAAGGCGTGAACGCGTTCATTATAATGTAGTGGAATGCTTTTTTCGATACAACTGAGCCTATCAGCGACCAACTCAGGGCTTTCGCTGGTGGGAACATATTGCGGTTCAATTAACTCAGGCAGGTTAGCCTGAAGATCCAGGGAATCAATACCTAGTGCATCCTCGAGCTCAAGGGCAAGTAGCGAGTCCAGATTAATCTGCTCCTCATCCTGCGCAAGCAACGGCTGACAAAAAATGACAGTCAGCAAAAGGCTTAATGAAAATATCTTCACTGTTTTGAAGTTTATGTGCTTGTTAACCTCTCAAGTTCATCAAAAGTTTCGAAAATTGAAAAAGTCTGGCTTCTTCAAAGTCGTTGGCAACTACCTGGAGTCCAATGGGTAATCCCATAGCATCGCTTCCCATTGGCAGCGAAATGGCTGGAACACCTGCAACATTAGCGTGGACTGAAAATAAATCAGCCAGGTACATTTCCACCGGATCTTCACTATGCTCACCCAGTTTGAATGCCGTAGTGGGTGCCGTTGGCATAATCAAAAAATCGAAGGTGTCGAATATTTTTTTAGTCTGTTCCTTGATCATCCTTCTCACTTTCTGCGCCTGATTGTAATAGGCATCGTAGTAGCTCGCACTCAAAACGAAAGTACCAAGCAAAATTCTCCGTTTCACTTCTTGTCCGAATCCTTCTGCCCTGGACTTTTTGTACAACGATGCCAGATCATGCGTATTGTTACTCCGATAACCGTATCGAACGCCATCAAATCGAGAAAGGTTGGAGCTAGCTTCAGCAGTGGCGAGAATGTAATAAGCAGGTAATGCGTATTCCATCAATGGAAAATCAATTCCTTCCACCACATGTCCCGCGGAAGTTAGATCCGAGATCACATCAGAAAGTGTTGTTTTAATGTCAGACTGAACAGCATTGGATTGGAGCGCTTCGTTGAGATAGGCAATCCGATATTTTTTGTCGCTATTAGTTTTGGAAATAAGGTCTGTATAGTTGGGAACCTCTTTGGATGAAACCGTGCTGTCGAAGTCATCTTTGCCGGCAATTACCTCAAGAACAAGTGCGACATCCTCAGTGCTTCTGGCGAAGATACCTACACAATCAAAGGAAGAGCCATAGGCCACCAATCCATACCTGGAAACCCTTGAATAGGTAGGCTTGAGCCCAACTACACCACAGAATGCAGCGGGCTGTCTTACCGATCCACCTGTGTCAGAGCCGATTGAAACCTGGCACATATCTGTGAGTACTGCCACTGCCGAGGCTCCGGAAGAGCCCCCTGGTACCCGCGTCTCGTCAACGGGGTTGAGTGTTGGGCCGAAAGCAGAATTTTCATTGGAAGACCCCATGGCAAACTCATCACAATTTTGCCTGCCAATGATAATTGCATCTTCATCCAGTAAACGCTGAACTATTGTGGCATTGTATTGTGCGATGAAGCCATCGAGAATTTTACTGCTGGCTTGAAGCGGATGATCTTTATAGGAAAAGACGTCCTTGAGCCCCACCACCAGGCCGGCAAGTTTACCTGCCCTTCCGTCTTTGATTTTCTGATCTACCTCTTCGGCTTTTTTGAGCGCATCTTTTTCATATACACTCAAAAAAACATTGAGGTGAGACTTACTCTTGATTACAGAGAGGTGATGTCGAACCCTGTCTTGGCAGGAAGTTTTATTTTGATGGAGTAGAGATTGAAGGTCGCTGAAACGTGGATACGATCCACTACTTACTTCCTTCATCTATTTTGGCTTCCTTGCCCGCATCATCTACTTCTTTCTTCACGTCCTTCACTGCGTCTTTGAATTCTCTGATTCCTTTTCCTAATCCTTTCGCAAAATCAGGAATCTTTTTGGCGCCAAAGAAAACTAAAACGAAAAGTCCGATGATAACCCACTCGCCCATTCCGGGCATTCCAAACAAAAGAATAGCGCTCATAAGCAATTAATTAAGGATGTAAAGATAGTTATTTATTGATGCAACGTAAAAAGACAGACTAGCCAAGGTATATTTTCCGTAAACAGCCAAAACTGGCTCCCAGAGGTCGAAAAGCTTAGTTTTTTAGCCACTGTTCGGGATCGACCGGTGTGGTGTTTTTTCGAATCTGAAAACGCAGCTCAGAGATGCCTTCCGCATTCGTCAAAACCTGACCAATTTCCTGGTTGGTGTTCACCTTTTGGCCTTTATTTACCGACACTTCCTTTAATCCGGAGTAAACCGTAAAATAATCACCGTGACTAATGATCACCGAATTCCCAATTGATGGGATAAATGCTACTGCTCTCACTTCGCCATCGAAAATGGCTTTTACTTTTTCGTTTTGTTTCGTTTGAATATTGATCCCGTCATTCTGTAGAATGATTCTCTTCAACACGGGATGATTCTGCCTCCCGAACTTCTGCGAGATAATTCCGGAAGCTGGCCATGGGAATTTGGCTTTATTCCCCTCAAAGTTAGCGGAGAGTTTTACCGCAGCTTCAGCTGTTTTTGCGGAACTGGCAGCGCGTGCTTCCCTCGCGGCTCGTTCCATCTCTTCTTTTATAATATCGCTGATAAGCTTGTCGAGCTTGGCAACCGCTTTTCGGGTATTGTCAATCTCAGATTTCAGCCGTTTCTCTTCCTTCTCCAATTTCTTTACCAGCGTGTTTTGCTTTTGCTTCAAGCTCGTGAGCTGATTGTTCTGTTTAATTTGATCTGTGAGTAATGCATTCTTTTCTTTTTTGATGGCTTGGGTTTCAGTAACCTGATCGGCAAGTACTTTCTGTACTCTTTGTATAACCTCTGCCTGATCCTTTCTGGCAGCACTGTACTGCTCCATATACTTCAGGCGCATCAGCATTTGATCAAATGATTCGGCCGAGAAAAGAAAAAGGAGCTTGTCGACTTTGCCACTGGCCCGTTGCGCAGACTGCAGCATGGTAGCATATTCTTTTTTTAATTGCGTTAAGTCGTCTTCTAATGATCCTATGATCTCTGACTTTTGATCGATATCGAAATCCAAAGCGTGAATTTCACTTTGAATGGATTTAATGAGCGCTTCTTGTTGATTGATTCTTTGATTCAGGGCAATAAGTTCACCGAGGGAGTTTTGTTTTTGTTGACCGGTTTCCTCAAGTATTTTCTCCGTCTCACGAATCTTTTTCAGATTCTCTTCTTTTTCTTTTTGCAGTTGGGATTTTGTCTTTTGGGCAAACGCTCCAAAAGAAATGAATAACAGAGCGACTATGAATAAAATTCGTCTATCTCCTGTCATATTTCCGCGGGATGTTGAAAGGGAACCTTAGTTCCTTGTCGCCCACCTCGGCCTTGTTGTACTCAAAGGTAATCACGTTATTCAGGATACCTCCAGGTGTTTTATAATAAAGATTGATGACGCCATTATAGGGAAATATCCTATCCTCTACGGCCTGAAAATTGGTATAATTAAGCGTAATAGAGTTTTTAGTGTCCTCTTCTGTTAGTTCAACTCTTTCAATTTTTGAAATCGAAGCGTTGATGAAATTTTTGATTAATACAGACCCATTTCTTTGTTCAAGCAGGTCGTTGTTGGCCAGTCGTTGCACTTTGTCTTCAGCACTTCTTTCTTGAATCAGATTTCCAAGAAATGCAGCTTGCACTACATGATAGTTGATTTCGAAATTGAATCGTTTAGACAACTCAACATAGTCGAAGACAAAGTACTCTTTATCAACTGTGCTCACGATTGTGATCGAGTCGTGATTAATCAAGGCTTTGCCTCCCTGCACCCCAATCACTGAAAACGTCATCCATATCACGCTATCCTTCCTTACCCGAATGTTTGCTTTTACCTCACGCTCCCTTTTTCCGTCATTGTAATTCAGCCTGGCTTTGCCATGAAAATATTCAAAATCAATTTCCTGGATGGAAAGCGTTTTAGATAGTTCACCATCAATGGTGGGAACCACTTTTTTACTGCACGCCTGAAATACTAGCGGAACAATCAGTAAGAAGCCAAGGGCTCTACGTTGCATTGAGGTCTAGGATTGCTAAAAAAATATTGCTAGTCTATTAAAAACTCGGCTAAAATAATCAATACAACCTTCTGTTGGCTATCTTTTTATCTATAAGTTCATTGGTGGTATCGAGTGATTTTGCTCTTTCCCACTGTTTCACGGCTTCTTCAATATTTCCGAGTTTGAAAAGAATATCCCCATAGTGTTCAAAAAATGTGGGGTTAGTTGGCTCAGTCTGGATTATTTTCTCCATCACCTTTCTGGCCTCTTTAAACTTTCCTTTGGCAAATAACACCCACGCATAGGTATCGAGATAGCTATTGTTGTCGGGATTATTCTTTACAGCAAGGGCGGACATCTTCTCAGCCTTATCCAGATTTTCATTTCGAAGTGCCAGGTAATAGCTATAGTTGTTCAGGATAAGGTTGTTGTTCGGGTTAAAGGACAACGCAGCCTCATAGGCCTCATCTGACTTTTTATAGTCTTTCATGCCGTTGTAGGCATCCCCAAGCAATGCGTTGATCTCACTTAACAGCCCGTCATTGGCGCTTGACAATCTTTTTGCCTGCTCTAGCGAATAGACCGCTTCGCGATAATTTTGCTTTCTCGAATGGGCGTAGCCATTGTAGTAATAAAGCATTGCTTGATTGGGAAACAACTCCATTCCTTCTTCACTGTGTGTGATGATGCTGTCCATCTCATTGTCAACAGACTCCAGATAAAGGAGATTTTGCCAGGCATCGAAACTTGTAGATCCCCGTTGGATGGCGGCAAGGTATTCCTGTTTTGCTTCCGTGTTTTCGCCAAGTCCAAGGTACAAGTCGCCACCCACGATGTGGACGTTCGGTTCGTCCGGATAGGATGACTTTAGCAGATCGAATAATTCAAAAGTAAATGTGGTCAATTCAGGGTCTGCTTTACCCTGGCTTTGCAATTGGTTCAATGTGGCCGCATAGGTACCCACCACAATGATCTTGCTGCTCACATCAACTGACGGATCGTGAAACACTTCCCGCAGGTAAGTTCGTGCTTTTTCCTCCTGGTTGTTATCCCGATAAAATCCCGCTAGCAGCATTTTTGCGCTACCACCTTCAGGATGTTCTGCGATGTATCGTTCTAGCACTTCTATTGCTTTTGTCAATTGATTATTTCTGGCAAGGGTTTCGGCAAAATTCATTGTATAACTTTCCTCATCGGGAAAGGCTTCCAATAGTTTTTGACCCTCGTCAACGGCTTCCTTTACTTTGCCCTGCTGAAAATATATTCTTTGCTTGTTGAGCGAAGAAATCTCATTGACGCCCATGAGTGACTCAGCTCTGTTGTACGCCTTGATGGCTTCGTCAAGTTTATTGTCATACTGGTAGGTGGCTGCTAATTGATAAAGATATTCCTCAGTTCCACTTACTTCTTTCATCATCGTCTCAAGCAATTGTGCCGCCTTTGAGAAGTTGGACAAATTGGAATAGATGTTAGATGCGAGTAGGTAGAAATACTTGTTTTTGCGATCTAGTCTCAAGGCGTTTTCAATGCTGATTGATGCTTTGATAAGATCGTCCTCCTTGGGGCTTTTAGATAGTATCTCCGCGATTTTGAAATGGACAGTGGCACTTCGGGGATCTAGTTCTGCCACTTTTTGAAAATACAGAAGTGCCTTAGTGTAATCTTCGAGGATGTAATACTTTTCTCCTTCTACAAAGTAGAATTCCGCTTCGCGAAGTCGTGCTTCGCTCAGTTCAGCACTGTCATTTTTTTTTCGCTTGTCCCGTTGGGCAAATGAAGGTGTGGCGTTCTGCCAAAACAGAGCGGTCAGTGTTATCGTGGCTAAAAAAAGTCGCTTGGTCACCTGCGTCAGGTTGTTAGATCTTACTGTAATCTCCGAGGCTGAGGTCTTCCGGATTTCCTTCAAAATTAACGAAATTCCCCAACATGCTATTGCTTAATACGGCATTCGACACCTCACAGTTTTTACCAATGATGGAATTGGAAATCCGGGCGTCACGTATTGTGGTGTACTCGCCAATTGATACATGAGGCCCCACCACAGAATTCTCAATTGTACATCCAGAAGCGATGGAGCACGGACCCAAAATATTACTATTGATCAACTTCACATCGTTGGAAATTAACTCTTGGTTCTTGATGAACTCCAGGTATCGTTTGTTGGTATCAATCATGGCCTGCTTGTTTCCACAATCCAACCATTCTGCAACCTGACCAGGTGTAAATCGCGCTCCGGAGGCAGTCATTCTGGCCAGCGCAGTAGTCAATTGATATTCACCTTTTTCTTTGATGTCATGGTCGAGCAGGTACTGCATTTCAGTTCTCAACTTCGACCCATCTCTGATATAGTAGATGCCTATGATGGCAAGATCGGAGACGAATTGGGAGGGTTTTTCTACTAATTCTACGATTTCATCTTTTTCATTCAGCTTCACTACCCCGAATTGTGATGGATTCTCTACTTTTTGCACCCAGATCACACCATCACTGGAAGTATTGAGTTTGAATTCAGTTCTAAACAGCGTATCGGCAAAAGCGATGATTACCTTTCCTTCGATAATTTCTTTCGCGAAAAGCAGGGCATGTGAAATTCCCAACGCTTCTTTCTGATAATATACCTTTCCCTGGGCGCCAACTTGCTCTGCCACCGTCAGCAGGTCCTTTTCAACGTCTGCACCAAAAGAAGGGTGGATGATGAAGCCAATGAAATTAATTTTCTCAGGGCAAACCTTCGCGATGTCTTCAACCAAACGGTGAACGATTGGCTTTCCTGCTATAGGAAGTAACGGCTTTGGTGTGGTTAACGTGTGCGGCCTTAATCGTTTCCCTAAACCAGCCATGGGTATGATGATATTCATCGGATGGGTTGGTTTTGAGTAGCAGAGATTTTCTTTTTCTCAATCACGAAGGCAACTGCGCAAAATACGACCATGAGCAGAAAGTGAAATCCGGTGGCTAACCATTGAGACGTAAACTGAAATTGGGAAGCAACCCAAATCAAACCAACAGCAAATAGGATATACAATATGCCCGGTACTATGGCGTAGGGAATTGGATAATGTCTTTGCCCTGTTATATAACAAGCGATCGCCATCGATAGGTAGCACACGAGTGATGCCCAACTACTGCCAACATAACCTGATATCGGTATCAAGATGAAATTAAGAGCGATAGTAATCATGGCTCCGCCTACGGTTATGAATGTGCCATAGTAAGTTTTATCGGTTAGTTTAAACCATACAGAGAAGTTGTAGTAGACACCAAGGAAAAGATATCCTGTAAGAAGAATGGGCACAGTAATTAGTCCTTCGTAATAGTCTCGACCGCCCAGAAATTTTAAAATGTCAATATTGATGGTAACGGCCAACAGGATAAAACTTGTGACGATAATAAAGTAGTGGTTCACCCGGGCAAAAAGCTGAGGCGAGTTTTTATCTGAAGCATTCGAAAAAAAGAATGGTTCTGCTGCGAAACGAAATGCTTGTATGGCCAGATTCATGATCACTGCGTATTTATAAGCTGCCGAAAACAACCCGATCGCATACATTGAATTTCTTTCGCCATAAAACCCCACAGGCAGCCACCATTCCATGGTCCACCGACTAAACATTTCGTTGGTCATGCCAGCCAGCCCGGTCAACATAACGGGGTAAGCATACCTGAACATATGTGAGGATACTTCTTTGTCGATTAGCGGCTTCCACTTGATTAGCAGTTTTGCGAAAAACAGGAGGTAAAAAGTATTGGCCACCAGATTGGCTAAAAACACGTACTCTATTCCATAACGCGAATCCGTTCCCGCTGCGTCTACAAGTCTCTTGATATCAAAAGTAATTTCCCCCTGAACCAACCAATCCGCTATCACAAAAAAGTAAAGATTCAGCCCCACGAGGATGAGGACATTAACAATGCGCGCGAATGCGAAGCGAAGGGGTTTCTTTTCCAATCGCAGTCGTGCGAATGGCAGCGCGACCACGCCATCGATGAACATGATGATAGCGAGCCAGATGATGTAGTGCTCTTTTCCGGGAATTGAAAGCGAGGCGGCAATTGGGGTGGCAAAAAGAATGAACAATCCAGAAAGGATGAGGCTCAGCGACATCACCACCGTCTGTGCGATGTTAAATATTCGTTTTGGGTCGCTGCCTTCACGTGTGGCAAACCGGAAGTAGGCGGTTTCCATCCCAAAAGTGTATATGATGTTAAGAAACGCAACAAAGACATAGAGGTAGCTTACCACGCCATAGTCTTCTGGGTTGAAAACCCTTGTATGCAAGGGAAACAGCAGGAAATTCAGGAACCGTGGAATTATGCTTCCAAGTCCGTACAAGGCAGTTTCACCTGCCAGCTTTGATAGCTTGGTCAATGGATACCTTAATCAAATTTGACGAATCCAAAATTGGTCAATTATGGCCTATTGACCCAGACCTTATTCCCCTGAATTTCGCAATTCCCCTCGGGTCTCGATAAGAGCAAGTAGTCCCAAGTCGAGACCACTCGACAGTCCTGCTCGATAGATTATTCAAAACCTTGCATCGATTAGTATAATTTTTTGGCCAGAATGGATGATTGAGGTCATTATTGTATAATTTTCGGACTAGAAGTTACATGTGGGCCTTTTTCGGCATAGATGTAGCAGTTAAGAGGCCACCTGGGTAATCAAGCCAGGTTTATGTTTTATGACACACTCAATTAGAAACGCTAACACATTTTTTTTAGCGTTTTTCCTTACACTGGCTGGTTTAATAGGCAATAATCACGCGTTAGCACAATGTGCTGGTACCGCTACAGCAGCGACTTCTGGAAACTGGAATAGCGGGGCTCCGGCCTCCCGGGCAACCTGGACTTTTACAGGCGGTGCCACCTCACCCAACGATGCCTGTCTAATTGTAATCCCTAGCGGAATTACGGTAACGATTAATAACAATCAGACTTTTATCGGAAGTGTTGAGGTCTATGGCACGTTGGATCTAGCCAATCAACTTAACCTGGGAACTGCTACTGGCTGCGGCCTCACATTGAAGATTTTCGGAAGTGGCCTATTGGCTGGCAATGGATCCTCCGATCGTTTGATCATTTGTACCAAAACAGTTGTTACGGGACAGCCAGTTCCTCCTGCAGGGGCAATTGATTGGCCTGCTGATGGGAGCTTTTCTGCGGGAGATCTCGGTGGATCCGGAGCTGGCTTTGGTGAGTCAGGATCTTTTGCGAATTCAAGCTATACTTGGGTAGGAACTACCAGTGATTGGACGGTTTCAACGAACTGGACACCGAGCAGAAATACTCCTGCCACCGCTGACGCTTTGACTTTTAATGCCAGCGGTACCATCAAAAGCATAACAAACATTCCCTCACAAACCGTGGGTAAAATTCTGGTTACGGGTAGTGCCACGTACAGTTTTGTTCCGGCAACAAGTAATAACACGCTCACAATATCTTCCACTAGTGGCAACGCCCTTCAAATCGACAACGGATCAACTTTGGGAATAGGATCTCCTGCTTTGAACCTAACCATGCCGACAGGGGGAACTGCCAGCATAGGAGGCCAACTTAATTTGGTCAATGGAAATTTTGGAGCAGGAGGAGCCACCGTGGTGCTTCACACCAACTCCACGCCCTTGGCAAGGACTTCGGGCCAAATGTCACTGAATTCCTCCAGTGTTTTGAAGTTTGGAGATACCGGGTTAACCACTGGCAGCGTGATTACTTTGCCAAACTCGATTTTTGTTTCCGCACCTACTATTTCATCGTTGGTTGTTAACCGTACGAACGGTGCCACGCTTGGGGATCAGTCAATTACCGTGAACAGTGGTGTCACGCTCACACTTGGGAATTTGAATACGAATGCTGCAGGCAGAATCAGGTTTGCTTCATCGGCATCAAATCCTACGGAATCCACCTCTAGCAAAATTGTCGGCTATGCCGAAATGAGTTTGAGGGCGGTCAATACTGGAGCATTGAACTTCCTTGGCTTGTCGCTTGCTGCCGGTGCCGACAATCTTGGTAGTGTCACATTGGTTAGAAGGACGGGTGCCTCGGGTATAAACACATTCAATTCAAATCAGAGTATCGCCTCTTCATGGGATGTCTCCTCCACAGCAGAGCCTGTGAGCGGTCGAAGCATTAACTTTAGCTGGCAGTCAGCATTTGACAACGTAACTACCGCTACGAATACATTCCAGTCTTATATATTTAATTCTGGCCCAGGCTGGACTGCTCTGGGGCCGCTACAAAGTCTTGCTGCCATAGGGCCTCCAAGACAAACTGCGAACGTAACCACCACCAAGCTTACGGACACGTTTACGGTAACGGACCAAAGTCAATCGTTACCAGTGGAACTTATTGATTTTTCTGGTCGAATTGCGAGCTCGGGCGTGCAACTAAATTGGTCAACTGCCTCACAAAGAAATTTTGACTATTTCGCGATCGAACGTTCACTCAATGGACAGGACTATAATGAAATAGGCTTAGTTCGTGGCGAGGCGTTTACACAGTCTCAGGTAAATTATGAGTTTATCGATAATGAGGTATCGGCTGACGCCTATTACAGATTGAAGAGCGTGGATTTGGATGCATCTTATGAATACTCGAAAATTATTAGGGTCCAACGTGATGTTGCCGATGACTTTGTGGTTTATCCTAATCCAGTCAGTTTGCAGTCATTCCTTTACATTTCTTTTCCAGAAGGTTTAAGCGAAGTGGATGCAACGCTAGTTGATCAACTAGGCAGAACCATAATGCGCAAACCAATCCCTTCTGTTGAAGGTGGCTTTCAGATTACTGATCTTAGTCCTGGTATCTATATTCTCAACTTGAGAGTGGGAGCAAAGAATTTTACGTCCAAGGTTTTTGTGCAATAGCCATCAGGATAGGTTCTTCAGGATATCTTCCGTCATCTCTGCTAGTCCGAATTGATGTTGCCATCCCCAGTCCTTGCGCGCAGCTGAGTCATCAATAGACTTAGGCCATGAATCCGCGATGGTTTGACGAAAGTCAGGCTTGTAGGTGATCGTGAATTCCGGAATGTGTTGCTTAATGGCAGAAGCGATCTGAGCCGGGCAAAAACTCATTGATGAGATATTGTAGCTTGATCTGACCTTGACTTTTTCTGCTGGTGCTTCCATCAGGTCGAGAGTGGCCTTCACAGCGTCATTCATGTACATCATCGGCAGATAGGTATCCGCAGAAAGAAAGCACTCGTAAGTTTTGTTGGCAATGGCTTTGAAGTAAATGTCCACAGCATAATCAGTGGTTCCTCCGCCAGGCTGTGTCTTGTATCCGATCAGGCCTGGATATCTTAAACTTCTTACGTCCACACCATACCTCCGGAAAAAGTATTCGCACCATCGCTCACCGGCCAATTTGGTGATGCCATAGACCGTGGTTGGATCCATGATGGTGTCTTGAGGGGTATTGTCTTTTGGTGTTGTTGGGCCGAAAGCTGCTATTGAACTTGGCCAATACACTTTATCTAGCTTTAATTCATGCGCAGCTTCCAGTACATACAGAAGGCTTTCCATATTAAGCTTCCACGCCCATCTGGGATCCTGTTCTCCCGTGGCAGACAAAAGTGCCGCAAGGTGATACACCTGGGTTATTTGATTTGATTTAAGAAGCTCATACAGTTTATCCTTCTGCATAACATCCAACTTCTCATATCTTCCTTCCTTCAGAATTCCTTGCGGATCCTTGATATCACTGGAAATGACATTATCAATACCATAAATGGACCAAAGTCCTTGCGTGAGTTCCGAACCCAATTGCCCACCGGCTCCTATTAACAATACTTTCGTCTTCTTCATCTTTTCTGGGGTGGTTTTTTAAACGGGTTTGGATAATAACCGCCTGAAGTAAATTTGAAGGCGATCGTTGGGGCCAAATTAGTAGAAATTATATACCTCGCAAATAACAAACCTTTGAGTGGAGGCTGTGATTTAATAGGTTGCAGTTCGTAGTTTTGGGCCATTCAAAAATTGGAAATTCTAATCCTCCAGCAATGTATAAAACACTTCAACCTGTATTACAAAAAGAACTCAAGTCCATTGAAGAAGCCGGTTTGTTCAAAAGAGAAAGAATAATCACGACTCCCCAGGGTGCTGACATCAAAACGAGCGATGGAAAAGAGGTAATCAATTTTTGCGCGAATAACTATCTCGGATTGTCATCTCATCCGAGAGTGATCGCAGCCGCAAAAAAGGCAATTGACACACATGGATATGGGATGTCATCGGTCAGGTTCATTTGTGGGACGCAGGATATACACAAGGAGTTAGAGAAAAAGATATCAGACTTTCTTGGCACAGAAGACACTATTCTTTACGCTGCTGCATTCGATGCAAATGGAGGAGTGTTCGAGCCATTGTTCGGTGCGGAGGATGCAATTATTTCTGATGAGCTAAACCACGCCTCAATTATCGATGGGGTTCGTTTGTGCAAAGCCATGCGCTATCGCTACAAGCACAACAACATGGAAGACCTTGAGCAACAGTTGAAAGATGCTAAAGCAGCCGGGGCCAAGCAAATTATTATTGTGACCGATGGAGCCTTTTCTATGGATGGGACAATCGCTCAGCTGGATAAGATCTGTGATTTGGCAGATAAGTACGAAGCATTGGTGATGACAGATGAATGTCACTCATCAGGGTTCATCGGAAAAACCGGACGAGGAGTGCCGGAATATCGGGGTGTGATGGATAGAGTGGATATCATTACGGGCACACTGGGCAAGGCACTAGGTGGCGCCTCCGGTGGATTTACTTCTGGTAAAAAAGAAATTATTGAGTTATTGAGACAGCGTTCAAGGCCTTATCTGTTTTCAAATACATTGGCTCCGTCAATTGTAGGTGCTTCTATAGAGGTGTTCAATATGTTGACCGAGACGACCTCACTGCGGGATAAGTTGGAGAAGAACACTCAATATTTTCGTAAAAAGATGACGGAAGCTGGATTTGATATCAAGCCCGGGGAGCATCCTATCGTTCCTATCATGTTGTACGAGGCGCCACTCGCCCAAAAGTTTGCAGAAAAACTTCTTGAGAAAGGCATTTATGTTATCGGCTTCTTTTACCCCGTAGTTGCAAAAGGCCTGGCGCGAATTCGGGTGCAAATATCAGCGGGGCATGATCAGCATCACCTGGATAAGGCGATAAGCGCATTCACCGAGGTAGGCAAGGAGCTGGGAGTCCTGAAGTAGTTACTGCTTTTTTATTACGATGGGAAAATCCTGACCTCTCGAAAAAGTGTAGGGGTATTGAGGCTTGCCTTTCAGTTTTCTGGTCAATTCCGGAACCTGATCATCAAGATAAGATTTCAGTTCGTAAATGGTAACCTTACCATCTTTAGGTGCCCCATCCGCCTCGCCTTGAAGTGCAGTGATTAAAGTGTAGGTAAAAAGCCCGTGCCCTAGTTCAGCAAATTCCGTTGCAAATTGTTCACTACCGGCACTTGCCATCACGTGAATGCCAGCACTACGTGAGAGTTGGGCGATTGCTTTTTCCTCAGCCGCACCTCGAGTCGCTAACAACTCAACAGATCCCCCCGATTGACAGGCATCCATCACGATAAGTTGTTTTAGGGCCTTAATATTTTTTAGCTTGTCCTGAAGGGTGGTTGCGTCAATCGCATCTTTTTTTAGTGAGCTTTGATCGTAAAGTCTTAAGCTCTCTGTAGGGATGAAGTAAAACTGGTTGTCAACCATGCTTCCATGACCTGCGTAATAGAAGATAAAGACATCTTCCTGATGCACTTTCTCGGTCAGCTCATCAAGCAGTTGTAAAATGTTTGACCTGGAGGCTTTCTCATCATATAACGTAAAGAGTTTGATGTCTTTAAATAACGCTTCGCTGTTATTGTCAATGAGGCCGCTGAAAGATTCAGCATCGGGGCGCGCATAATTGAGTGCCATCTTTGGGTTCTTGTACTCGTTGATACCAACAGCTACGATATAGCAGGTACTACTTTTGGATGAATTTTCGGAAAAAAGTTCGGCAGTTCCAGGCTCGGATTCCACACGGTCTTTATTCATAGCTGTTGCAGAAAACGTATTCGTTCCACCAGTCAAATTTACCGTCTGTTTAAAATTTTCTGTTCCACTTTTTCCAGAGGTTCCTTTTTCCAATGGAATGTTCTTCCCGTTGTGAAATAATTTAACCTCACCAATTCCTCCTCCATTATCAGTAACTCGAATAAAAATCTCAGCTACAGTCGGTGAACTTCCCGGAAGTGCAGCGACCTTAACAGTCGGGGGAGGGCTGTTTTGCAGTTTGCTTCTGATCCCCTTCAATTCGTTGATATCGCCACGACTTTGAAAAATTTTTGGAAGCAGATCAGGTCTGTAAAATTCATTGAAGAACTGATCAACAGAATAGGTTTTAATACCATTTACAAAGTGAATATACTTTCGGGCTTCATCGGTGCCGTGAAAGTATCCGTCAGGATTTTTCACCATCCATTCGTTGCTTCCGAAATGGATGTGTTCAAAAAATTCCTTGCCAGTAGTCAAATCCCAAAATTTGGTGACGCCATCAAGACTGTGGCTGATCAGCATCTTGTTGTCTTTGCCCAATAATAGCGAAGTGACCTCAGCGTTGTGTCCTTCAAATTTTTTTATCTCGTCTCCCGTTGCACTGTCCCAAATCCTGATGACACGGTCGGCACCTGCAGAATAGACCAACTTTCCATCAGCGCTAAAAATAGCGGAATGCACAGGTCCTTTGTGATCTTTGAATTTTGCCGTCATGAGCCCGGTCGCGATATCCCAAATTCTTGCTGAACCATCCCAGCTTGTGCTCATCAATAACTTACCATCGGGGCTTAGTGCGAGAGATGAGATTACATCACTATGACCAATGAAATCACGGGCGGGTTTGTGCGTATCCAATTCGATCAATTGTAGTGAATAGTCAAGCTTGGCAAGGAAGACATATAGTCCGTTAGGGTGATACTTAAAATTGTAGGCAGAGTTATTCTGAAGGTTGATGTAGTTAATTCTTTCACCTGTTGTAAGGTCATGAACCTTGAAGGAGGCGTCCCACGATGAGGAGGCTACTTGTTTTTCATCTTTGCTAAACTGTACTGCGAATATTGGCTCGCGATAAGACTTAATTACCTTAAGGGTATCTCCCGTTGCTACATCCCAGAGTATAATATGTCCATCGCCTCCGCCCGTCACCATTCGCTTTCCATCTTTCGAGAGATCATAGCACAAAGCGGCCTTTTCATGGCCACTGTATTCCATGGTTGTTTTGCCTGACGCGATGTCCCAGCGTTTTACTTTGGTTCCAAACTTTCCTTTGATTAACTCCTTTCCATCATGCGAAAGAATCAGATCGTTTTTGAATCGAATGTACTTTGCGATGTATTGCTCCCAATAGAAATTCGGATCGTAGGTGATTCCGCCCTTGTCTCTTTGATTGAGAAGCCCCGTTAGCGTCTGCTGAATTTTTGACGTGGAAAGATTCCATTCGTACACTTCGTTGTTGTTGCAGGCCAACAGGATGGTCTTACCTGTTTTTGAAAATGTTCCCTCGTTGATTTCAGCGCCCTCTATGGGTTTTACTTTTGTCAGTTGTTGGCCGGTCCGGGTATCCCACAGCATGATATTTTCCTTGGTGATCACCATCACTTGTTGATCATCGTGTGAGAAGCCAGTGCTCACAATATCTTCCATCTCCTCTCCGAAAGTTCTGATCAACTCACCTGATCGGAGATCGTAAAGCTTAAGGACCATTTTATTTGAAGCCACCAGTAATCTTTGATTGTCAGATGAGAAGTCCACCCATGTGGCGCATCCTCCACACCACCCTTCTTTTTGATTGAATGTGTATTTTAGCTCCCAGGTATTTGCATCATATACATTAGCGGTTCTATTGTCTTCTCCAATGGCGAGCCACTTGCCATCAGTTGAAAAATTGAAATTGATTCCATACCCAAGCCCCTGGTCCGCATTGACTTTAATTGTTTTGATGACTGTCTTTGACCGCAAATCCCAGACCTCAGCCTCATCGGGATAACCGCCTATGACAAAATATTTGTCATCCGGACTAAACTTGGCTGCAGTAAGTAATTTGAATGCCTTTGGTGTTGTAAAAATTTCCTTTCCGGTTGCTACTTCCCAAATCTTGGCAGTTTGGTCACCACTACTGGTGATCATGAGTTTGCCGTCTGATGTGAAATCAATGCAATTGATACTGCCTTCATGACCAAGAAAACTTCTTACTTCACGGCCCGTTGAAAGTTCCCACAATTTTGCAGACTTGTCCCTGCTACCGGTAGCCACAAGGTTGCTATCGGGACTATTGGCGACTGTAAGTACGGTGAGCTCGTGACCTTTTTGAATCACGGTTTCGATGGATTGGGAGAGAACTGCTGTGCATGATAGAGCAAACAGTACCAGAGTTTTTAACATCTTGTCCATAGCCAACAATGATTTTTTGGTTTGTGTCAGGTTAGGCCTCTTGTTGTTCGCTCGGCTGACTTTCTGGCTCGATCTTTATTGCAGACCAATCCTTTGGCTCTTCATCGTGGAGATACTCCAGGATCTTTTGTTC
>DAORAG010000003.1:0-29321 GCA_035344095.1 Cyclobacteriaceae bacterium
TATGGAAAGAAATTTCATTTCAAATTGTCGTAAGAAAAAGTAAAGAAGTAGGTAGCTCTTCGCTCAAAGCGGATGCCTGGCATCATCGGAGTGACGCAATAACATCTGTAATGGCTTTTATTGGAATTTCAATAGCAATCATTTTTGGTGAGGGATATGAAACTGCGGATGATTGGGCAGCTTTACTGGCGTCAGGTTTTATACTCTATAATAGTTATTTAATTTTTAGGCCTGCTCTAGGCGAAATTATGGATGAGCAACTGTATAACGAATTATTAATAGAAATTAGAACGAAATCAACTCAAGTTCACGGAGTTCTCGGAACAGAAAAATGTTTTATTCGGAAATCGGGAATGAGATACCATGTGGATTTGCACGTTATTGTGAATAGTGAAATTTCAGTAAGGTTAGGACACGATATTGCCCATAACCTAAAAGACCACTTGCGTAAAGAAATACCTAACTTAGGTCACATACTCATTCACATTGAGCCGAGTCACGGATGAACTATCAATAACAGGTTAAGAATGTTCGTAGAATTAACCAACTATGCCAAATTTTGATAAGATGGAGCTATGCTGTGACCTAGAACAAACAAGAATACAAATTCAATTATTTTTTTGAATTATGAGACAAAAAAGCGGTTAGGCTCATTTCACCGCCAAGCCGAAGTTAAGCCTGTTTCTAAATCCCTCAGAAGGGCAAGACTAAACCTTGCCTTGGATAGACTTAAACGAGAATGGGCATTACTTGATTTCAATTCTAAGAAATCGAAGCCGAACATCACCATCTCAACAACTTGTAATTATTTGCCAAAATTCTTGCTCTTGAGGTAAAGGATCTTTTTTTACTTGCAAATGATGATGCATCCAAACATGATATGTTTTTTGTTACTTTCGATGACCTGGGCTTTTGCGCAATCAGCCTTAGCTCAAAATACTTACAGAACTAAGGACGGTTCAATATCTATTACTGCAAACTACCATGATCGTTTGATCACGGCACACAGCAAGCAAGTCCAGGTGATGTTAGACTATCAGTCCTCTGCGTTTGAGTTTCGCCTGGCGCTGGCCGACCTTCACACGGGTATTGATTCTCTGGATCTTAGATTAAGGGATCAAACTAAATCATTTGTATTGAAAGGGAAATTCAGCCTTTATGAAATACAAACGACCCAGCACCCACCTCAGAACTTTACTTTTGCGGCCATATTGGAAACAGGAAATGGAAGGACCAGTGAGGTAACCGGAACCGGGCGACTTGAGCATATTGATGGTGGCGAGGAAATGGCTTGCGAACTGGCCGCTTATTTTGACACCACGCTAAGTGAACTGGGCTTACATGAGGACAGTGCGTCAGGCAAGCAAGTAGTCAAGGTTCAGTTTTATAAGACAATCTTAAAAAGAAGCACCTACTAGATTAGTATTGACGTGACATGACCTGCTCTTCAACAATGTTCTCGTTCCAGTATAATGAAGCTTAACGGTTCCATAGTAAGTTTTATGTAACTCGTCTGTTGGTTTTCTGTTGTTTGAATGGGTACACTCCCAGAACCACCGAACAAAAAATGATAGCTTGTGCTCCCATTAGACTCTACCTGAATGTATTCTGTTTTGGTCTTGTGGACCGATGCATTAAAGGCTACAACGATTTCCTCATCAAAAAGCAGTCGTGAAAATGCCAGCAGGCATTCCTTGCATTCTGGAAAGTGAAACCGGATACCGTCAGTCGAAGTAGGTCTAGTGTACATGCGGCCAAACTTTAAGACCCTTGATTGGTTTCGTAGAGAAGCTATCTGCGCTATAGCGCTATAGATGCGAGAGTTCTTGTTTAGCGAATTAGTGGTTTTGTTGTTGAAATTAAACATGGCTTCACGGACGGCCCAGTCACCATCACCCGATCCATTAAAACCTTGCTCTGTGCCATAATAAATACAAGGAGTACCTAAGGCGCAAAGTAGAAACCCCACCCCTGCGATGATCTGTTTATCATTGGCATCCTTCCCGAAACGATGCTTAGCGGACTGGCCCACCTGATCGTGATTATCTAAAAAAGTCACCAAAAATTCTCCAAACTCTCCCCGATGAACCGCTGATTGTCGGAGCGATTCGTACCGATCTATTAGTCGACCGGGAGAAGTTTTTCCTAAAATAACATCCGGAAGGATGTGGTGTAGGGGGAAGTCTAATACGGAATTGAGACCATAATAAATCGTCTTATCATTGGCAGAAACAGGAGTCTTTGGCCCAATGTAATTGTTGTACAAATGGTCCGGCCCAACCAATTCACCGAATAAGAAGAAGTTTTTCTTCCCCAGTGAGTAGGCATACTCTCTTACAGACGAACAAAACCTGCTTACTGTCATTTCGTCCATGTGTTTGACAGCATCAAGGCGGAAACCGTCTACGTCTGTTTCACGAATCCAATAACAGTGAATCTTGATTAGCTGCTCCTGTAGCCAAAGCGATTGTTGAGAGTCGTTCAACACAAAAGTTTTCAAGGTGCTAAAGTCTCCATCTCTTGTTTCGGGGACGGCTTCGAAATTCCTGATGCTTCCTTTGCGCGCATACAATTCGGGATTTCTGAACTCGATTGGGCGTGGTCTGTCTTCGCTTCTCCATCCTCCAAAAGGAAACACCTGGCCCTGGTAATAGTAGTAGGGCACATCTTCAGGATAAAACCAATTATTTCCAGAATGATGAAGGACGATATCCAAAAACACACGCATGTCCATTTCGTGAGCTTTATCAACCAATTCTTCCAGATCCTCCTTCGTTCCAAAACGGCTATCGATATCCAAATAATTTTGGATAGCGTAGCCGTGATACGATTCAGGATTGTTTTCAAATACAGGACTTAGCCACAATGCGGTGCATCCTAGATCCCGTATGTAATCCAGGTGATCGATAATACCCCGGATGGTGCCCCCACAAAATTTTCCAAGTTCATCCTTGGTTCCATATCCTGTATGGCGGCCGGTTCCCTTGCCGGGTTTACGTTTAAGATTGTCATGGAACCTGTCCACCAGGAGAAAATAGATAAATTCCTCACGCCACTCGCGGTGGCAATTTGCCCAGTACCTCTTACCGGCCTTCGGTTGCAGATTTAATTCGCTAATTGATTTCATACACCTACAGAAAATTGGTTAGCGAAGTCAAGTTGCCGTAGCGTAGTGCGCGATACATGAAGCGGCTGCGTACAGTTACAATTACCTTTGCATTTTGTAGTGGCGCGCTTTGGATTATCCGGATTTTCGACATTACCTGCATGGCTGGTTAAAGGCCGAACCGTTGCCTTGTAAGAAGACACAGACTGCCCGGAAACTTTTCTAAATTGACTTGATGCATGCTGCACGTTGGAATAGTCGAGGCGGTAGGCGATCTCGCTGAGATTCAATTCTCCTTCTCGGAGCAGTCTTTTTACACGGTCAACTTTCTGCGTTACGAAATATGATTCGATGGTGACGCCCTGAGTTTTACTGAAAAGTTTACTTAAACCAAAGTAGTTTTTGGCCAGTCTGTCAGAAATGAAGGCTGAGAGTTTACCAGGCTTTTTTCCATCCTCAAGCTCATCGAGGTAGTTTTTGACGGACAGTTTGATCTCTTCAGCGGTAATCTCATCGCGATTATTTATTACATGAAGCCCCCCTTCCTGCAGCTTTTTTTCTAAAATAGGTAAAGCAGACTTCGATGTCGTAGAGAAGATCACGCAACCGAGCCTGACTTTGTAGGGAAATATGTTCAATTCATCCATGATCTGTTCAACAAAGATGATGCATCTTTCGCAGACCATATTTTTTATATGGAGTTCGTAGGTTTTCATTTTAGTATTTCTGTTTTGTTGAGAGAATGAGTATCGAACTCGTGAGTCGTTGCCACGAGCGTTGCCCCAATTGAATGGGTTCAAACAGAAATATCAGATTTGAAACGAGTTGATGAATACCCTTAGATTCGGTCCACAATCAAGGAAGACAAGGTAAGGTTGAGTATGGTATGCGGGTTGAGATGTTTCCTCTAAGAGTCTGGAGTAGTTTGTTTGCAAAACAAAATCAAGAATCTGTGATAGTTCGGGTAGCAGGTCTAAATTCTGAAGTGCCGTTGTAAATAAATTTGTGTCCGGTGCCATTGATCCATGGCGGCAGCAGTCGTTATCAGGGGACGGGTTGTGTTCGGCATGGTCAGAATGACCAACAATGACGCTCATACTTTTGCAGGAAGATTGACTCACGCAAACAACCTCACAAGCAGTTGCTGCTAGAATTGAAACTGCAAATAAATAGCTAACGTAAGCCGCGTGGAGTCGTATGTTTCTGAAAACGGTCATTTTTAAAGACAACGCATGATACCCAGTTAGGTTCTATATGCGTTTGCCTAATGTAAAGGTAGCCAAGCTTTGGGATTGAGTGCATGACCAAGGTCTTGTGAGGATATGATTTTAATCAGGTTTTTAAGAAAATAAAAAGTGCGCTGGGGAGAGCCTAACGCACTTCGCCTATTTAAATGACACTTGCCACAGCATTCAATCCTGGGACTTCTGATCCAATCCTTTTGCATACACCAATTTTCCGTCAGGAGTGAATTTTATTTCCACTTTTTTTCCTGCTTTTTTTCCTTGGTAGGTGTAGTGAAGGGGTAAGGCCATGGGCTTACTGGGCTCAACATATGAACCGTAACTTTGTTCTCCAGTAGTTGCCGAGGTATGCTCAAAATGTGCGTACCACACTCCTTTTTTAATATCATCCTTTACCTGACCAAATTCCTCTTCGAAAGTTTTAAGCACTGCCGCAGGAACTTGTTCATCTTGTATTTGTTCAAACATATTCATCGGAATATTTTGTGCATAAGAGCATACAACACTAATCAATAGCAAGGCTGCTGTGAGTTTTAACGTTTTCATAATCTTAAATTTTAGTTTGGTATTTTGTATATCCTAAATACGTTCATTTATGCTGTGTATAATGAAATAATTTTGGCATTAACTTATAGATAGTTGACTTTTCTTATTTGGCCCAGTTATGATAGTTCGTATTGTGCACTAATGTGTCCGGCCCATGCATCAAGATTGGCCATTGTTGACCGAGCAATATTTTGCAATGCCTCTCTGGTTAAGAACGCCTGATGTCCGGTAATTAACACATTTCGAAAGCTTAACAACCTGGCGATCACATCATCTTGAAGTATGTCATCTGAGTGATCTTGAAAAAACAAGCTGGCCTCTTCTTCATAAACATCCATGCCAAAGCTTCCTATACGTCTTGTCTTGAGTCCGTTGATAACATCATTTGTTTGTACGAGGGCTCCCCGGCTGGTATTGATCAGCATAACTCCTTGTCGCATCAAGCTGATGGTATAGGTATTGATCATGTGCCTGGTCTGGCGAAGAAGGGGCACGTGTAGCGTAATTATGTCGCTTTCACGGCATAGCGTAGGAAGATCTACATACAACACATTGTATTCTTTGATAATATCTTCATCTGTCTGTTGATCGAAGGCCAGGATACGGCAACTAAATCCATTAATTATTTTAGCTACAACACACCCTATCTTCCCAGTACCTATTATCCCGACTGTCTTATTATTCATATCGAAACCCACCAGGCCATCAAGCGAAAAATTCAGCTCCATAATACGATTGTGAGCAGAAATGATTTTTCTGTTTAAGGCCAGCATCATGGCTACTGTGTGTTCTGCAACTGCATAAGGGGAGTAGCCCGGAACGTTAGCCACCCGAATCCCAATTTCATTGGCATGCTTTAGGTCAACATTATTAAATCCCGCTGAACGAAGTGCAATAAATCTAATACCTAGCCCATAGAGCGAGTCGAGAACCAATTTTGACGCATCATCATTGACAAATAAACAAACCGCTTCACAACCTTCGGCTAAAGATGTTGTTTTGAAGTTCAGTGATTCCTGAAAGAGAATTAGATCATGTTTTCCCTTATTAGCCTCAAGCAAATACTGCCTTTCAAACAAATGTGTGCTGTATACGGCTACCTTCATGAATGCTCTATTAATCGTGGATCAATGCTGTTTGCAAAGAAAGCTTCCTCGATGTCTCGGCTGCGTACAGAACTTTGACGAGTCAATTCCTTCAACCGCATTTCAAAGTCAGTCAACACATTCATATAGTTAATGTATGCCTCGTAAGGTGAACCGTAATGATTAAAGTATTTGTGCACATCTCCGTCTGCAAAATATTTGGTACACATGTAATAGAAGTGATCGCTGGTTTGGAGGTACTTCCATTTCCGTGTATAAGCGTCATCGTTACAATCTTCTACCAGGTCTTTCAACCGGTAAAGACTTTCAAAAGCATCGCGTTGCAAGTCGTTGCTCAGCCAGGCCGAAAGGTCACGTGCTTCATCGGCCCATGATATAGGATACGGAATGGATAGTTTGGAGGCAGGTGCGGCTGTGGCGAGTATCTCTGACGGAGTAGAAAACCGGTAGTCGGAATGATTGACCACACGTTCGGGGAGCCAGCGTAGGAACTCAAAAATCCCACTATCAGCCCACTGGTGTTCACCAAACGTTTCATAGTCCATGAATAAATTTACAGTTGGTTCATCCTTCGGTACCGCATTCAGCCAATGAACAAACTTGTCAGCCGTAAGGGGCCTTTGATTCCAGTTTGGATCGGAAAACCTGAAGGCTATATCATCGCTCAGCTTGTAGTTTTTCAACAAAAGTTTCAAGCTGTTTTGCGGGTGGGCATAAACATAGTTAGGACTACGCCAACCAAGAATGTGATCCGCACCCTCTGTCAACATCCCAAGAAAACCCATCTCGTTTGCCATGGTCCCGATGAAATCGCTATAGATCAACTCGGTATTTCTGAGTACCACCGGACGCTTTCCAAACAACTTCTCAATGCGGTCTCTGTGTTCCGTCACCTGGGAGCGAAATTCTGTTTCACTCTTCAAAGAGGCAAGTGAATGAGCGGAAGTCTCTGCCAGGAATTCGACATGACCCGAAGCTGCCATCTCCTTAAAACTGTTCAACACATCGGGTGCGTAACCTTCGAATTGATCCAGCGCTGTGCCGGAGATGGAGAAGCATATTTTAAATCGGCCTCCTGATTTCCTGATCAATTCCAATAACAACCGGTTAGCAGGCCGGTAACATTTTTCCGCCACTTTGTTCATGATGAAGGCATTGTAGCATTCATCGAAATAATCATCGCGGTGGCCAATATCAAAGAATCTATAATGCCGCAGGCGGTAGGGCTGATGAACCTGAAAGTATAAACACAAGTGTCGCATAGCTTAATTGAGTTGATGGTAAACATGAATGACTTTTTGGGCGGCTGCATCCCAGGTAAAAGACTTAACTTCAACGACAGCCCCACTTGATAACGTGTTTGACAAGGGGTTGTGAACCAACACACCATGTATGGCATCTGCCAACGCCTCCACGTCCCAGAAATCAACCTTAATGGCATGATGCAATACCTCCGCAACTCCGGATTGCTTGGAAATGATAACCGGAACATCCACTTGGGCAGCTTCGAGAGGTGAGATACCAAACGGTTCAGACACGGAGGGCATTACATAAAGATCGGATTGCGAAAGCAATTCATTCACTTGTGCGCCTTTTAGGAATCCGGTGAAATGAAAATGCGCGCCCATACCGAAGCTGGCCACCATGCGGATCATGTCCTCTAGTTTGTCACCACTGCCAGCCATCACAAACTGAACATGTGGAAATCGCTGAAGCACCCGATGGGCTGCTAATACAAAGTATTCGGGGCCTTTTTGGAAAGTGATGCGCCCAAGAAATGTTACGATCTTTGCTTTGACTTTCTTATCAACTTTTGGGTACACTTTGGAAAGCACACCATTATGCACCACTGAGATCTTTTTTGGACTGATGCCATAATGGTTCACAATAGTCTGTTTGGTCAGCGCGCTTACAGCAACAATGTGGTCGGCTGCAATCATCCCACTACGCTCGGTTTCAAAGACGGTATTGTTCACATTTTCTCCAGACCGGTCGAACTCTGTAGCATGGACATGGATCACCAATGGCTTACCGCTTACTTCCCTCGCAGTTATCCCGGCCGGAAAAGTAAGCCAGTCATGCGCGTGTATAATGTCGAAAGATAGATCAGCGGCTAATTGTGCGGCTATTGCAGCATAATTGGCTACTTCCTCGAACAGGTTGTGACCGTAACCACCGCTAAATGAAAACCGATAGGAACGGTGTCGTTTCTTTACAATAGTTGTTTCTTTTTTTTCGGCAAATAGTTCGGGGGTTGTATAGGGAACCAGCTCTGATGAGATGGCCAATTGACTAAACCTATTTCTGAACTTTCTCGTCCGCTTGGTCACCAGCACTTCATCTGCACCAAATAATTTGAAAGCACCATCTCCGGCATCCCCACTTACCTTCGGAATAACAAACAGGACTTCTATACCCTGCCGCAGCAGAGCATGGACCAGCCCTTCACAGGCCGTCCCAAGCCCTCCGGAAATATGCGGTGGAAACTCCCAACCAAACATAAGGACACGCATTGTTGCAGAATTTTTTAATCGGTTTAAAGTTTTATATTTCTACATACAGGCTTTTATTCTAACAATTGCAGGCAAACTGCTTTGTACCAACTCAATAGGGCTTCAGACGATCCAGAGGTTTGCGCAAATGTTTAAGAAAATTCTTGTAGTCTCTCAAGGAGATACCTGTCACCTCCTTGAATTGCTTTGACAAATGTGAAACGCTGCTGTAGTTCAATTTGTCTACCACTTCTTCAAGGTTTAAGTGATCATCGTATTCGAGCAGCTCTTTTATTTTCTCTATTTTATGAACAATGATGTACTTCTCTATGGTCACCCGTTCATGGTGGGTAAACATTCTGCTGAGGTGGCTATAGTTAAATCCCAATTCTTTTGAAATGGCATCGGAGAATCGCTTAGGGAGTGTTTTCGTTTCACTGGCACTGATGATTTCCAGAATAAAAGTTTTTATATGATCAACCATTTGCTGTTCACGATCGGTGATAAGCTCAAAGCCGTTCTTTCTGAGAACCAGCTGTATGGTCGCAACATCAACCTCTTTTGGATTGAACTCTACCAGTGCCCTGCCCAGCCGAGTGCTTTTGGTCTTTACATTTATCTTGGACAGCTCATCATGAAGCACTTTGATACACCGGTTGCAAACCATACCTCTTATATAGAGCGCCTTTACGATTAAAGGTGTTTTCTTTTGGGCCATATTAGTAGTATGCTTTCGTATGGGTGAACCTGTTTTCTGCTTGTGCAACCAGGCGAATCCCCTCAGTGATGTTATCTGCACAAAAGGCAATAAAGTCGATTCCTTGATCGACCAGCATGGGCATAAGGTCGGGGTGTTTGCCACAACCTTCGAATTTCAGGCCGACCTTGATCCCTGCACGTTTTGCTTCGTGGAGGGTTCTGGTGATTAGTCGAATAACCGGATCTTCAATGACAGTCGTAGTGTGCAACAGATTTTCTTCTGACCCGAGCATGAGCCTGGATAAATTAACGGGACAAATCAAAAATCCATCCACATGTTTTGCAAACCGTGATGCCATGATTGCATTGCATGGGGTTTCCACGGTCATAAAAATTTCAAAACCCCGGCACCCGCGGTACATTCCATGTTTGTTCATCATTCGAACCACTTGATCTGCCTCCTTGCCTGTCCTGCAAAATGGAATTACCAACTTAATGTTGCTGAATCCCATTTCTTCGCGCACAATCTTTATAGCTTCACACTCCATGTCGAAGGCAGGTCGGAACTCCGGATCGACACAACGCATCGCTCCTCTCAGTCCGATGAGCGGATTGTTTTCAATACTTTCAAATTGTTCGCCACCAATCAACCCTCTCCATTCGGCAGTTGTTAAATGACTCAATTGCACGAACAAGTCTTTAGGTTCGAAAGCAGCGGCCACAGTCGCTATCGATCTGGCCAGATTTAAGATGAAGTAATCTTTCTTGTTAAGAAATGGGTGTGTCAGTTCCGCAATTTTGGTAGATACAACCGGGTCTTCCAGGGCATCAAAATGCTTGAGGGCTAACGGATGTACCTGAATTAAATCTATGATAATGTGATCCAACGGCACAAGAGCTATTCCATCATTAGAATGCGATGCGCATACAACGGCTTGTTGTGGATCATCAATGATGATCATCGGTTTGGTTCGTGTGAGGAACCTGCTTTTTGATTCATATTTTTTGGTGATCGTTGAATCCATGATGGCATGTTAATATTTGTGCCTTCTGGCTATCTTTTATCAAGATCGAGCATTTTGGTACAGCGGGATGAAATAATTTTGGTTATTAGTTGCACTTAATTGCCGCCATCTTTCGTTTGCAGCGTCCCATTCTATTCTCATAGTATAACTTTTTTATTCTCCTCAAGCACAGATATTAACTGGCCTTCGTAAATCCAGAAAAATTTGTCCGCGCAAAAATAGTTGGGCAGATTGATGTCCAGATCATTGATTACCATGTTAATCCCTTTCCAGTAGTCTTTGTAAGAGATCATTCCCGTAACATTCGGCACCGAATGATATGATTGAAGTACCCTTTGCGTTGAAATGCTGTAAACCGGAAAACGATCAGGCTGATGAATGCTGCAATACCGTGAGAAAAATCTCCAACGCTCATAGTCGGAGAAGGTAACATCCAGGTTGGCCAGATCGCTGACCAACTCGAGATCGCCTTCCTTTAATCTCTCATCAATCCGCAATGAAACAATGTGTTCGGCCACTTTTTTTTGTTCTCCATTTTGCCACATGGAGGGGTTTCCGATAGCCGAGACCTTTTCACTGACTATGTGTAGCGTGCTGTTTCCTGCCTCTTTATTAATAAAGTAGCACAGCTTTGTATCACAATAAAAGTAACCCCGTATTGATTCAAAACGGGTTACTAACCCCTTAGCGATTTGAGTTTTATTCTTCATGATTGACTTCATTAATCTGTTTTTTCAAACGGTCGTGACGACTAATCCTGGACGCCAGATGGCTTAGTGGACCTGAGACGGTCAACGCTCCTTCGCCTGTGGCAAGATGGGCAGTGTGTTTTCCAGCGTACTTTCCTACTACCGGTAGCGCAATGTCAGGTGCATCATCCTGCAGTTGCAGGTCAATGATTTCCCTCTTAAAGGCATTCAGGTTTTGTGGCCCCAGCCGAATGACTGCGTCTTGCGAAATTGGATCGGGCTCCATCACGATTTCAATGGTGTGATTGGCCAACGACTCATTGTATGGTATGACATAGTATGAATCCTCGTGAAAGGGGGTAGTAAAAACAAGTGTGTCACCACGAGTCATCTTGATGCTAAAATGGCCGCCCTCTCCCGTCAGTACTCCACGGTTGGTCTGCTTGTTTAAAACAATCACTTCGCTCAACGCACCCCGTGTGGGTTTGAGGCAGATTACATTTCCGCTCACTGTAATAGCCGATTCGGAAGGCTTGTGCTGCGCGGCAGCACTGAAGCCAAGTCCTGTCAGCAAGAGCAACATTGTAAGACCGATATTTTTCTCAGCGGCATTGGCAACAGATGCTTGCCAGTTATTGATTATATAGTTTTTCATAGTACTCTAAGGCCATTCTGTTTGAGTCAAATGCGTTAATTACTCCGCTGATAGAGTGTTTAATCAGGACTGCCCATTGATCTGGATTTTCGTAGTAGGTGGGTATGATCCGATACTCCAAACAATCGAGCAGGTTCTTGCTTTCATCGACATCCTGTTCTTCACGTGAGGTCAAATGCGAGACGGGTATGATGAATGCATTTTCTCCATCGCGCGCAAACTCTGGTATCCAACCATCAGGGATGGAAAAGTTAATGGCACCATTCATCGCGGCCGTCATCCCACTGGTGCCGGACGCTTCTCTCTTATATATAGGTGTATTTAACCACACATCTGCACCTTTTTTTAAGGATGCAGACAATCGCAATTCGTATCCCAGTAATACAGCACATTTTTTAAATTCTCCTGTCTCTGATATCAATTGGTTGAATTGGTAAGCGGAGGCATGGTCTTCGGGATACGTTTTTCCAGCCCAAATCATTTGGATTGGCTTTTCCGTGCGAGTAACCAGCTCCCTGAATCGCTCCAAATCCTTCATGATTAATTTTGCTCTTTTGTAAGAAGTGAAGCGCCTTGCCCATACGATGGTGAGAATATCGGGGTCAAACAATTTGCCGGTTTGGTCGGCAACAATTTCGAACAATTCACGCTTGAGCATCCTTTTGGCAGCAAGCAGAGAATTATTGCTGCCATTATTGAATTCCTCCTCAATGGATTTGTCCATCCAAAACTTTTTGTTTTGGGCGTTGGTGATCGAGATGATGTTGCAACCGCCTGGGTATCCCTTCCACATTTCAGTAGCCACCTGGCGGTGAAGCTGCGATACACCGTTGGCAATTTTTGATAGCCTGAGAGCGGTAACGGTAAAGTTCAGCTTTCCATTTTTTACTTCGCTGATTTCTTCAGCCTCATCTCTCGTCAGCGAACTGAAGAATCCCATTTCCTCCAGAAGCTTCATATCGATTTCGGCATTGCCGGCACGTTCAGGCGTATGGGTGGTGAACACTACCCGTTTTCGAACTTCTTCCAACGACTTAAGTTGTGCATACAAATAAAATGCAGCCGCCAAGCCATGACCTTCGTTGAGGTGATAGATGTCCGGCACCTTGTTGATTTTCTCAAGTAATCTGGCTCCACCAATGCCAAGCAATATGTACTGTGCTGTCCTTGCCGCAAGATCGTTGTCGTAAAGCCTGAAGCTTATCGACCGACTTAAGAAATCATTTTCGGGGATATCCGTAGTTAGAAGGTAAACTGGAGCGGTCCCAAATGTTTCTGGCTTCAATAGAAAAGCTTTGACGTGTACATTGGATCCGTGAATGCGGAGTGTAAATTGAACGCCAGTATCTTCCAGAAAAGAGTATCTTTTGCGAATGAACCTGTTCTCCATATATCCGTCCGCATTCCTGACTTGATCATGATATCCGTTGGAGTATATTATGCCGATACCGATTATGTTCTGCTCCAGTTCATAGGCACTGCGCATGTGCGATCCCGCCAGAAAACCCAATCCACCGGAATAGATTTTCAGGGATTGATGGATCGCATACTCCATCGAAAAATAGGCTACTCTCTTGTTCGCAGTCTGCATACGGTTACTTATTCCCATTTAGTTTGTTGCTTGTGAATCTTATTTGTCGTGACTTCCTGAGTCAACGATGATTGGCAATCCATCTTTACCCAGCGGAACAAAATAGAACTTGGTATTCGGACTGGTTGAAAGCTTATCCTGCACCTCTAACGATTTGTATTGCAAATACCGCTGGGTAAGACCGGCATCTATTATTTGTTGTGCATCACGCTGACCCTTGGCAAGAATCCGTTGTATCTCGGCATTCTTTTCCGCTATTTTGATCTCATACTCCTTTTGCTCGATAGCTTGTTGCACAGCAAGTTTTTCGTCAACTGCCATGGTCACCACTGTGGGGTATTCAATATGCTTCACGGTCACGCGATCAAATTCAAGATGTTTTCCTGTGGTAAGTTCTTTTAGCCTGGCAAGAATTTTTTGCTCGATCTCTGGGCTCTTCGGAGACACAAGGTTGTACTTGTAGCCGGCAAATACATTGCGAACCAGGCTCATAAAGTCCGGCTTTACAATCTTCTCATAATAATTGTTTCCTACTTGTAATTCCAGTTCGGCAAGTTCACTTGCTACGGGCCGTAGCGTCACCGATACGGTCATATTAACGTGTAATTCATCTTCGGTAAGAATTGAGATTTCCTCGTTGAACGTTTGCCATTGCATGTCATAGTCTACCACACCGTTCCACGGCCAATGCCAGACCACGCCATTCGAGTATATTTTATCAGTTTCTAAACCCTTGCTCAAAGGTTTCCACCGCATCGCATTGTGTCCTGGTCTTACCACCGAACAGCCTGTTACTGCAAGCAACAAAGCGAGAATTGCTACTACATTTGTTCTAGTTTTCATTGACTTAAGAATTTTGTTATATCAAAGTAACGTGGGCCTGCTTACGGCTGATGAAAAAATTTTGGCTTTGATTTATACTTATTTGACCCATACAAACCATTTTTTTAATTGGCCTGAATGGCGGCAACCGCCTGGCGATGCTTTCATTCAATATTATAAGTTGCTTGTTGGCGAATTGATGTCCCGATTAGCTAAGCAATTACCTATGTAATGCTGGATTAGAGATCTAACGGACAGATATTCAATTAACCTACTGCTGAGGGGTCAAGGTGTTTATGTGTAACGCCTAAGTATAATTATGTAATCACTTCAAATTATTGAGTTCGATTGAAAGGACTGGGGGAAAATGATTTTCAAAAACCCTATAGATTTTTTATTTTTATATGACGATTGTCATGTTATTATGTAACTGATTTGCGGTATTTCAAATCATAGTTGATCACTTGAAGAGCTTAAAAACCATACGAAAGAACAAATGCAGTATTGCCTTCTGCGGAGTACTAGCAATTTTTCTTGTTGTTGCAATTGAACTACTCTGCAACTTGCAAGTCCTTTCGTTTGATTTTTCAAATCACCATGCTACAAGTTCAATTGAAAATCATAGTCACGAGGGCCATCACGACCACCATGCTGAATCAAATTCGGCAATCAGCCACGAGCATCATGGGCATGGTGCGGAGGAGGATGGTGATGAGGGTTGCTGCGATGATCTGACGGCTCGTTTTTTTGCTTCATTGTTGAAGGTGGATCATAGCGGACCGTCCCTTGAGCCACTCAATCCTCACATTCTTTTTGGATTCATATTTTCAGAGAGTTATCGATCACCTTCCCTGGTGCTTTATACGGGAAACATTGAAATTCAATACCTGCCTCATGGGCCGCCCGGATTGGGTGGACGGACTATCCTTGTGCAGGTGTGCTCACTCTTGATTTAAATCCTACCTTTAACTCTTTCCTACTTAGCGAAAGAGCATGGGCAGATTATGCCCAAAGATAACTGAGAGTCTTCTCAGTTAATATTCTCCAATTTTATTAAAGTATAACTCTTAACGAATAACAATGTACTGTGAAAGCTTATCAGCTTCATATCGCCAATATGGTCTGTGATCGCTGCATTTATGTGGTAAAACAAACGCTGAGAGAACTGAGAGTTGCTAAGCCATCCGTTGAACTTGGTAGGGCTTCATTTTTCTCAAGCCGCAAAAATGTTTATCAGCTAGTTGAAAAGCGACTGGCAGCATTCGGACTTCCGGTGATTGTGGACCGAAATAAAATATTAATAGAATCAATTAGGCTTGAGGTTAAGAATTACCTCGATGAGATTGAGGCCGGAATTAAAAATAGACGGTTGTCATCATTCCTTCAGAAGCGGTTGGCGAGAAATTACAATCTCATAAGCAAGTTCTTTAAGGATCAGGAGGGGGTTACGCTGGAGTTCTATGTAATTACCCAACGGATTGAGCGCGCGAAGCGACTCATACGCGAGGATGAACTTTCATTAAAGCAGATCGCGGAGAAACTTCACTACTCAAGCTTGCAACACCTTTCGGCACAATTCGGCAAGGTAACTGGTCTGACTGCAACGAGATTTAAGGAGAAGAATTTTAACCGCACAGCTTATTATTCTCTTGTTGAAGTATTGGAGGACTTACAGGAACGAGGGTATATCAACCAATTCCGTTTACAGGGCAGTAGTTTGCTATATGACCAGCTTTATCGAGTCCAACTCTCTCAGGTCAGTGTAAAGGAGGTTTATCGATTTGATGAGAGGGCGGGTGAAGAGGGAAATACTGCAGTCTTTGAAGTTGAAATAGCAAATGGGTTGAAAGGATTTATGATATGCTAACAGTGCAAACAAGAGTGGCGATGAACGAGTCATTAAACTATAACATATAGTCAAAATTGTAAGAGAGTCTCAAAGTCAAAAAATGGATTTTTGTAACTGAGTGACATTTGATATTTATAAAAACAAAAATGCAATCCTATGAAGAAAGCTATTAAAACAATTATTGCAGTATCGATTGTGAGCATGATGTTTACAGCCTGCGACAACGACAAATTCCCCGAGCCCGGGGTTAAGGATAACGTTTCCTTCGCCCTGGATATCCAGCCGATCCTAACAGCTGAATGTGCCACGTGTCACAACCCGTCTGAAGTTGCAGTGCCGGATTTTCGAGAAGGTTATGCATATGAATCTATTGAAGATCTCATCACCGAAGGCGATGTTATACCCGGTGATGCAGAAGGCAGTGAATTGGTGGAAATGCTGGAAGGCAACAGCGCGGATGGCAACACAATGCCTCCAGCAGGTCCAATGGCTCCTACAAAAATTGCCCTGATCAAGAAGTGGATTGACGAAGGAGCAAAGAATAACTAAAATCATTTAACTATTCATGTTTATGCAACAAAAGATAAAGCTTCTCATTGTGTTGTTGATCACAGCAATTTCGGCCCTTGCACAAGAGACCGATTCAACAGCAACTTCGAAAACAGATAAGCCCGAGCGCGATGCCTTCGGAAGCCCCTGGTTGATAGACAATCCAACTGGGGTTGTTGCTTCCAAGAATACACTAGTTTTCGATATCATGCACCGGTTCGGTGTGATTAAGAGCGGCAATAACGATCTTATCGGCATATGGGGACCGTCTAACATCAGGCTTGGATTGAGCTACGCCATCTCCGATCGCATCACCTTAGGTTTTGGCACTACCAAGAATGATAGACTCCAGGACTTTAACCTGCGGGCGGCTTTGCTACACCAAACCCGGTCAGGTCGGGTGCCAGTGAGCATTTCTTTTTATGGCAATACAGCCATCGATGCACGTGAGTCAGATTTCTTTCCCAAATCTTCGAACCGCCTCTCTTATTTTAGTCAGTTGATTATTATGCGCAGATTCAGTCGTACAATGTCATTACAGGTTTCTCCCAGCTTTTCTCACTACAACATTGTTGACGAATCGCTTTCCAATAATCAATTCGGGCTGGCCGTGGGAGGCAAAGTAAGCATTAGCGACAAAACAGCAATTCTGTTGGATTATAGTCAGCCACTTGGTCAAAACTCGGATAATCCTGGATTTGCATTGGGTATCGAGATGTCCACCAGTTCGCATGCTTTCCAGGTATTTATTGGGAACTACAATGGCATTGTTCCGCAAAAGAACTACATGCTGAATCCTAACAAACTCTCTGAGAAAGAATTCCTGATCGGATTCAATATCAATCGTCTTTGGAATTTCTGACCCAACACGACCATGAAGCACGACAGTAAGAACCCCCCATTTTCAAGAAGGAAATTCTTAGGAATTAGTCTTGCTCTTCCATTTTTGCCAGTAACGAAACCCATGGCTGCTGTTGAAGAGCAAAAGCAAGATGATGAATTCGTAACCATGCTCACTGCAGAAGGCAAAGCAGTGAAAGTAAGAAAAGACGCGCTGAAAGAAGCCAAAGTAGTTGAGAATAAAATGTCCAATCAATCTCTCCTTAACTGGTTAAAACCAAAAGGTCTCACAAAATAAGTATCATGGAAACAGAAAATAACAGTGAGCAGAAATCCAGGCGCAACTTTGTTGAACAAGGTTTGAAATTCGGATTGCTGACAGCAGCGAGCGGAGCCTTGCTCGCTAAAGTGTTTGGTAAATCAGAAAGTAATCCATCCGAAGAAACCGTTGAACTGATGTCCACCGATGGCACCCTCATGCAAGTGCCTGCAACAGCAGTATCACATCAACATGAAAGCAAATCGGCTTACAATCCACGGGAAGGCTTTCCTAATCGAAAATTCGTGATGGTCGTTGATCTGGCCAAATGCCGGAATGCAAAAAAATGCCAAAGCTCTTGCAACAAGAACCACTACATCACTGGCGAAAATGCCTGGATTAAAATATACAAGATGCAGGACTCTGAAAAGGCTGCACCCTACTGGCAACCTACCCTTTGCCAGCATTGCGATGAACCACCCTGCGTGAAAGTATGTCCGGTAGATGCCACCTTTAAACGAAGGGATGGCATCGTACTGATCGATAACAACCGGTGTATCGGTTGCAGGTTCTGCATGGCGGCCTGTCCGTACTCTGTGAGGATATTTAACTGGTCCGATCCGTGGCAAGGAGATGCTGTCGAACAGGCAGAGTATACTCCCGACTACTCAGGCGTGCCAAGTCAAAAGGGCACAGTTGATAAATGTGATTTCTGTCCCCATATGATAGACAAAGGTGAGCTACCGCATTGTGTCAGCGCATGCCCGAATGATGTGTTCGCCTTTGGGGATTTGTATGAAGATACCGTAACCAACGGAAGCGGTCAGTCATTCAAGTTAAGTAAGTTATTGAAGGACCGTGCTGGCTACCGCCTGATGGAAAGTCTGGGTACCCAACCAAGTGTGTACTATTTGCCCCCCAGCGAGAGAGTTGTCGATTTTGAAGAAGGGCTTGAAAATTACACGGAGTTTCAGTCAGTAGATAAACCGGAAAATCCATGAATAACTCATACACGAAACTGGTTAGTGACCTTGCGCCAAGAAAATTCAGTTGGAAGGGCAATGTTTGGGTCGTATTTCTCGCGATCATCGTACTCGTTGGATTGTACTCATACATTCAGCAACTGAGGCAGGGTCTCGTAGTCACTGGAATGAGGGACTATGCCCTTTGGGGAATTTATATTTCCAACTTTGTCTTCTTCGTAGCAGTAAGCCTGGTGGGTTCTTTAATTACGGCCATACTTCGTTTGTCAGGCGTTCACTGGAGTACTCCGCTTACGCGTATAGCTGAAATTATTGCTGTCGCTGCTATCATCATGGCAGGCATCACGATCATCGTTGATATGGGACGGCCGGACAGAATGCTGAATCTCTTTTTACACGGCAGACTACAGTCGCCCATCATCTGGGATGTGATTGTGATCAGTACATACCTGGCAATTAGTCTGTTGTTTCTGTATTACCCGTTATTGCCCGATTTCAGTATTCTGAAAAAACACTTCCAGGAAAATAAATATTTGAACAGATGGTATGGCCGGCTTTCTCTCAACTGGACTGGAAGCAAACGACAGATGAACATTTATTCAAGATCAATTAAGATACTGTCCGTGTTGATCATACCCGTGGCGTTTGCCATCCATACGGTCACAGCGTGGCTGTTTGAAACTACTTATCGCCCAGGTTGGGACAGCACCAACTTTGGTCCGTATTTCGTTGCTGGTGCCTTCGTGGCCGGATCGGGAGCAGTGGTGATTGTCATGTACGTGCTTCGCAAAGCTTACAAGTTGGAGGATTACATTACAGACCATCATTTTGATTTGATGGGAAAGATCCTGGTCATGCTTTGTTTATTGTACCTGTACTTTAATATCAACGAGTACCTTATGCCTACTTACAAATCCACCGAGGAGGAAGCAGTACATCTTCGCAGTTTATTCACCGGGGAATATGCCTGGTTGTTCTGGACGGCCATCATCGGAGGTTTGGTGTTGCCCGTCATAGTTTTACTTTTTCGGTGGGGGCGTAAACCATTGCCGTTATTCATTGTGTCATTAGCCGTAGTGCTTGGCGCATGGTGGAAACGTTACGTTATTGTCATCCCCACGTTGAGCCATCCGTTCCTGCCAATCCAGGGAGTACCACAGTCGTGGCACCGCTACCAGCCGACATGGATGGAGTGGTCTATTACAATGGCAACCTTAGCATTAGCACTGCTGATTATCACTTTCTTGGTACGCTTCTTACCGATTGTTCCTATTCAGGAAACTGCCGAGGAGAGACAATGGCCAGACAGTATTCAAACCACACGACCATGAGAACCATTTCAAACTATCGCCTTTTGTTTCTCCTGGGAGTTAACTTATTAAGTATAATCACGTCAGTCGAGGCGCAAGACAAAAAATTCAGGGCAAGAGTATCTGCACAATATGTCAAGATTACGGGGAAGGAATCATCGATCCGTCTGTCTGCCAAGTACAGGGGCGAGGATGGGTTTGAGCCAGCTACAGGCCTGTCATTCAATGTATATAAAGTGATTTCGGACGATTCCCTTTTTCTTATTGGAACGACAACAACTAATGATGCAGGTAAAGCGAAAGTTATTCTAACAGATAGTGACAATAAATATTCTTCTGGCGATACAATATTTAATTATGTAGCCAGAATAGAAAACAATGACAAATTTGAAGACAGCGAGACCTCGATAAGTTTTTCTGATGCTAACCTTACGGCCGAAGTACTTTCCATTGACAGTACGTATCAGATCAAAGGTGTCTTGACAGACCACTCCGGGAACCCGCTGCCCGGTCAGTTGCTTACCGTGGGACTCCAGCGCTTTTATGCGCCCCTTCATATTGGCGATGAGTTCTATGAAACCGATGAAAACGGGGCCGTTACTGTTCCCCTTAATGAGCCGATGCCGGCCGTTGATGGCATACTCACTTTTGAAATATCTCTCAATGAGAGTGACCAGTATGGGACTATACAAACACTGGTGAGCGCACCAATCGGTATTCCGGTCAAAGATGAATCAACTTTCGATCAGCGAACAATGTGGTCACCTCCGACAAAAACGCCATACTACCTCCTTATTTTCCCTAATTTAATCATCCTGGGCGTGTGGGTTCCGATAATTATTCTTGTCATCAACTTGTTTCGAATTTCAAAAACTAAAATCAATTCATAAAACCTAAATCTGAAGCTATGAAAAAGCACAGCATAATTCTTCTTTTTGCCTCATGTGTTGCCTTGTACTCATTCACGCTGGTAGACCAGTCGAAAGATTGGGTAGTGCCGGAATCAGCAAAAAAAGTGAAGAATCCAACCGATAAGACGGACAAGGAGAATCTTGCAATCGGTAAAAGCCTCTTCTCAAAGCATTGTCAGTCTTGCCACGGTAAGGAAGGGTATGGGGACGGCCCCAAGGCAAAAGAACTGAAGGGACAGGATCTGATGGGTGATTTCTCCAGTGCTGAATTCCAGAGTCAAACCGATGGCGCCTTGTTTTACAAAATGACCACGGGCCGTGATGACATGCCTGCATTTGATAAGAAAATACCCGATGCAGAAGACCGATGGCTGATTGTCAATTACATCCGCACCTTAAAACAATAATGATTTTTGACAACTATCATATTGACGTGGACTATCTGTTCCGCAAGGCAGCAAAGAAATACCGGGCCGCCATATAACCCACGTGGATTGGAGCCGCAGGAGCAAACGACTTGATCAAATGGAAAAAAATAAAAGAATATCAAAAGAAGCGATGGCCGACAAATTTATTGAACTGGCCAATACGTTCGCGACCACTGAGGACAAGGAGCAAGTAAGTGTAGCCATCATGTTTGCCGCTGCCCGGTATAACGCATTTGATGCCTACTCGAAGTCCGGGAACCTTGCACAGGATAAGAACAGCGCCAGCGAATGGTACTGCAAGGAATATGAAAGAATGCTGGATGCCAATCTGGATGATTTTATATCGACAGAGGCACCATAAATGCAAATGCCATCTATATGTTTTAATTAATGTCAGAAGACCATGAACGCGAGTATCCAAATGTTAATTACGTGTTTGCTGCTATGCAACCAGCTTCTCGCCCAGCGAGACAGTAGCGGTGTATACCTTAGCGCCACCGCCTATGGCAACAAAGACATGGTGTATGCAATCAATTGTAATACACAGAAGCACAAAATAAAATTAAAAACTTTTTTCAGTAAGCCTGAAATCGTAGTGATCCACAACGACACGGCATATTCTTTGGCCAAAAAAGATATTTACGGTTACCGCGATTGCGATGGAAAAACCTATCGGTTTGTTGATGAAAGAGTATACCAGATATTGAATCCGTATGACCCGATCGTGTTGTATCGATATTTCGTCTACATTCCCAAGGACCCAACAGTAGAGTATTTCTTCAGTAAGAAATACGATGGCGAAGTACGTGAGTTGACAAAGGATAATCTAAAACATGCATTTCCTGATAACCATGAATTTCATATGCTGATAGATAATGGATTTAAAGATAACCTGGATCTCGCTTCGTACAACAAAAAGAACAAGGCTTACAAATTGATGGAAGTTTTTTTAAAAACTATTGACTACGTTAAATGAATTTTTTAATACCGTTCCAGCTGGCTCGCTCGCATCCTGATTAATAGTATTAGCTTCAATAATGATGCCCCAAACTGTGCCTAAGACGTTGCTGACAATTCGATTCTTAGTGACAATGACATCCTTGCTGGTGGCTCAGTTTACGCACGGACAAATTTCAGATAACAAATTGAGCGGCAAATGGGAAATAGGCGCAGTACTTGCTGACTGGAATAACCTCTATTGTAACGGATATTGAACTTGGTCGCGGAATAGATCAATAGGATCCTATGTGTATGAATATACCCAACCTTTGGGTTTGGTGGAGATTTGGGATATCAGTTCTCAATCCACTATTCAGTTCACTTTTCGGTTGGCCATCTGCAAAGCGGGGCTGAGTTCAGATTGACGTCAGGCGCAGACAAGAGAGCTTATGACTTATATTATGTTGATATGTGGGCCTATTCTGAGTATGGCTCTCATGCTAAAATGAAGGTGGCATTCTTAGCCGGACTGACAGAGAGCACATTGGTAAGCGCTCGATTGAAAGATTCAGGAGGGAAATCCAACGTACTGAACGATTTTCAAAGAATCGACTTTCGATTCATTGTAGAGTCAGTTATTCTGATGCCTTTTTCATAACAGTTGCATACGTGTTCGCTTTATTTTCGGTTATGGTTCCGGGATGTGTTTGCCGAGAGTCATTTCAATGATGAAATAAAGGCGCACAATCACGCTTACCTGTTGCAGGTGGAATATATCTGGTGATTGTATCCCGATATGACCCTATCAATAAAATGTAAGAATTAGCCAAAATTATTTCTACAAGCTGGCTGGTCGCATCCGTACTTTACTATCAAGACATTTAAACAAAGAAAAAAAATACGATGATGTTATGGCAAATGAAAGTCTGCACGCATGCAGCGACTTCCACTTCTATGATATCGATGTAATGCTTAAATCAACAATTAAAATTATAAAGTGATGAAAAATCTGAGTATAACTGTTATGCTGGTTGCGAGCATGTTGTTATCGGCCAACGCCCAAAACAACAAGTTGCAATATTGGAGGCCTAATGATCAACGAGGAATGAACATCTATGAGACAAGTAAAGATGACACGGTTGTATTTGACGGCTTGAAAGCACGAATCGGTGGCGACTTTGCCATTCAGTTTCAGGGATTAAATCAATCCAACACGGCTGGCAACCTGGTCGAATTAGGATCGGACTTTAATTTACCCACGGCAAATCTGAATGTCGATGTTCAGCTGTTGGATGGTGTGAGAATGCACTTACGTGGCTACTGGTCATCCAGGAATCATACTAATGATTATGTCAAGGGTGGATACCTTCAAATCGATAAGCTCGATTTTGTCAAGCCTGGATTCTTAGAGGGTGTGATGAAATACGCCACCCTCAAGATCGGGTATGACGAATTTAACTATGGCGATACCCACTTCAGGAGATCGGATAATGCAAGAGCAATCTTCAATCCCTTTGTTGAAAACTTCATCATGGATGCGTTTTCCACTGAGCCTTTCGGTGAGATAACCGTTCAAAATAACGGTCTTATCGCTGTGGTTGGACTAACCAATGGAAAGCTCAACCAAAACGTAACAGTAACCAGCACCTCCGATAATAAGCCATCCTTTTACGGCAAGCTTGGGTACGACAAGCAGTTAAACGATGATCTGCGCCTGAGGCTCACAGGATCGTGGTATATTAACAAAGGAGCAACTACAGGGACATGGCTCTATGGAGGTGACAGGGCCGGGTCCAGGTACTACAACGTGCTCTACACTGTTCCCGATACAAACGGCAATACGCAAGGGGGAAATTTTGACGGTAGATACAATGCACGCTTTACAAAAATAACTGCCCTGCAACTTAACCCCTTTATCAAGTTTAAGGGACTTGAGTTCTTTGGTGTATATGAACGGGCCGATGGAAGTAACGAATTCACGACACCTACAACGGATAAAGAGGGAGATTTCACTCAACTTGCTGGAGAGCTTGTTTACCGGTTTGGTGCCAGCGAAAACTTTTATGTCGCTGGAAGATACAACACCATCAAAGGCAAGCAACTGGAAAGCGCAACGGAGGACCTTGAGCTTAGCCGTGTAAACTTGGGAGGTGGTTGGTTTCTTTCAAAAAATATCCTGACCAAGGTGGAGTATGTCAAGCAAGAGTATAGGGGCAATGGCTGGACCGGAAGATTTGCTGGGGCAGAATTTAGCGGGGTTGTTGTTGAAGCAGTAATAAGCTTCTAAGAATTCTGGTCTTTCCTTCAAGAGGCGGGTACTGACGATAAGTCTATCCGCCTTACTTGTTAGACACCTATCGAAGCTAAACTTCGCATGATTTTGAAGCTTGTTTGTATTTGTTAACACAGGAATTTTAGACTTGGTTATTTCGAATTTGGACGACTTCATTTTGTTTCGGGGAACCTCCGAGTCTCAAAATGAATTGACTTGGCACAAAGTTAAATTATCTCATCTGGATCAATTAAATATAACATTTAACCAAAATTATTTCCCAGCACTGTGTTCTTACATCGTACTTTTCCTAAGAGAACGAATTGCAAACGGCTATGAAAAAACACATTGTTTGGATGATCATTGGATGCACGATTCCACTTCTGCTGATATTCTTTGCTCCTGCATTGGGTTTAAGTGGAAATACATCGCTTTTGATTTTCATTGTTGCCATGTTTGCCTGTCATTTACTAATGCCGGTGCATCATCATGAAAATCATCGACATGATCATTCTGAAACTCCAAAAACTGAAAGATATGAACACGATCAACATTAGAAAGTTCAGTTTAGCCTGCGCGTTAACGGGTGTCTTGCTTTACCTGGGTTGCATTGTAGTGATGCTTACTGCTGGACGTGAGGGTACCATTACATTTTTTAACAGCCTGTTACATGGACTGGACGTAACATCTGTCATTCGCATGAGCGTTCCCTGGTGGGAGGCTGTTATCGGAATCGTGGAGACTTTCATTTTGTCTTGGCTCATTGGAGCATGCATCTCTGGATTTTACAATGCAACTACAAGAAGACCTGTGAGATGAAAAAAGTAAGAGTAGCGGTTAATGGGTATGGTGTCATCGGGAAAAGAGTAGCCGATGCAATTGTCGTGCAAAGTGACATGGAGCTGGCAGGTGTATGTGACGTTGTTTCTGATTGGCGAATTAAGATGGCCGTGAGTAAAGGTTACCCTGTCTTCGCTTTCAATGATGACTTTAATAAAGAAATGACAATTGCGCGCATCCCTGTAGAAGGCTATCTAGCTGACCTCATACGGACGGCTGACATAATCATCGATTGTACACCCAAGAAGATTGCGTCCAAAAACGTGGAAAAGTATAGGGCTGCTAAAAAAAAGTTTATTGTTCAGGGCGGTGAAAAGCATGAAGTTACAGGACATTCCTTTAGCGCGGAAAATAACTATGCGACAGCGATAGGTCTTGAATGTACGCGGGTTGTCTCTTGTAACACCACATCCATCGTTCGCACGCTTTCTGCATTAAAGAATGTGGGATTGCTGAAGAAGGCGAGAGGCACTCTTCTGCGAAGGGCGACCGACCCCTGGGAGAGTCATTTGGGAGGCATAATGAACACCTTGGTGCCTGAGAAAGATATTCCAAGCCATCAAGGACCAGATGCTCAGACCGTAGACCCACAGCTTGATGTAGTTACATCTGCAGTAAAAGTGCCGGAAACATTAAGCCATTTGCACTATTGGAATGTTCAATTGACAAGGAAGACAAGCAAGGATGAAGTAATCGAAGCACTCAGCAGGTCCACAAGAATTTCGATGATAAATTTTACTGACGGCTTATCTTCAAACAATACGATCAAAGAACTGATGCTGGCAATGGGAAGACCCTATGGAGACATGTACGAAGTGGCACTATGGCAAGATATGTTGAAGGTTGAAGGGGATGAATTATTCTATGCCTACGTAGTAGATAACCAGGCCATTGTGATCCCGGAAACCATTGATGCCATCAGGGCATTGACCAATCTCGAACAAAACGGTCAACTCTCTATTCAAGCGACAAATAAAAGCTTAGGAGTAAGACAAGAATTCTTAAATGTCGAATAGCATAAATGAAAAAATGGGTATTATACATCGGAAGTTATGCCAGTATCAAGGTCTTCATTCATTGGACCTTTTGGATCATTATCGGATGGATTTTTCTCATGCACTACAATATGGGTCACGGTATAAACGAGGGGTTATGGGGCATCCTGTTCATACTGGCACTGTTTGGTTGCGTTGTATTGCATGAGTTTGGCCACGCCCTGACCGCAAAACGTTTCAACATCCAAACGCGCGATATCACCATTTATCCCATCGGGGGTATCGCCAGCCTTGAGTCTATGCCGGAAAAGCCTAAGCAGGAACTTGCTGTCGCTTTTGCTGGACCAGCAGTGAATGTGGCTATTGCTGCCATACTCTTAATCTACTTGCAATACACCGGCAAAATGCCGGATCTTTCAGCCTTGCAGGCCGGAAATGGTGAGGGGCACATGCTTAATTTGCCTTTTGGCTTCAACCTCTTTGCTGCTAATCTGCTCCTGGCTGTTTTCAATCTTATCCCTGCTTTTCCGATGGACGGAGGCCGGGTGTTGCGAGCGTTACTCGCGTTTACAATGGATCGTTCCAAGGCAACTCGCATAGCCGCCACCGTGGGACAACTCCTGGCGATAGCCTTCGTTTTTTTTGGGTTCTTTTACAACTTCTGGCTGGTGTTCATTGGATTGTTCATATACCTGGGAGCAGGATCTGAAGCGGCATATGAATCAACAAAAACAGCCTTATCGGGGTACACAGTAAACGATGCACTCATGAGGCAGTTTACCAGACTTTCGCCACGCCAGACATTGGATTCTGTAGTTCGGTTATTGCTGAATGGTCAGGAAAAGGAGTTCGTTGTAACCGAAGATGACCAAGTTGTCGGAATCTTAACCAGGACAGAAGTGATCAAAGGGTTATCTGAACAAGGTCTAAGCGCTCCAGTAGCGAATGTCATGCGAAGGGATTGCATGCTGCTTCAACCCGACATGCCCTTGCTGGAAGTGTATCAAAAACTTTTACAAAACAATTGTGGGGTCGCCCCTGTGTTCGAGAACGAACGAATCATCGGTATCGTGGATAGGGAAAATATTGATGAGCTTTTGCTAATTGAAACTGCCCTAAGAAAAAGTTAACTATGAGGGAGGACGGATAAATGCAACGGTTATTATATAAGACAATAAGGTATGTACTAATACTGTGGTTCAAAGCGCAGGCGGCTCGTGCGGCAAAAGATATACTTACTTCGGTCTACGAAAAAGAGCAAGTTGCGGGTATTCTCCGGGAATATTGGAAATGCTATTTGTTACTGAAGCCGGAAGTTCCGCCCATGCCAACGCTCGGAGGATCATTGATGGTACACTTGGCTGCAATGTCCACTGCCTTTTATCAGGAGATGACGAAACGAGGGCACTCCCAGGAAAGTGCCACACAACTCTTTTATGGCATCGCCTGGAGAGTTTATCAGAAGATGGGAAAGCTTTCGTGGAGGCTGGCTGGAATCGGCAACCAGGCAGGGTACGGCAGGTTACTTCGGGCAACAAGGCTTTTCAGAACATTCCCGTTCAATAGCCCCTCCTACATATGGCATGATGCGGAGCCCGATGGAAGTATCGTGGGATTTGATTGCCTTAAATGCCCGGTCGCTGAATATTTCAATACAAGAAATTTATCTGAATTCTGTACAGCAACATGGTGTGCCCTGGACTTTCCGCTGGCGGAGATGTGGGAAGCCGAACTTGTGAGAGCGGGAAGCATTGCAGGCGGTGCGCGTAAATGTGATTTCAGATGGGTTCCCAAATCAGAACTAGTCCATGGTGCCATACTGGCATCCATTAATGATAAAATCCAAAGATCATGAAAAAAATTCTGGTGCCAACTGATTTTTCTGACTGTGCGAATGCCGCAGTAACAGTAGCCTTGGATATAGCCAAGAAGGCACAGGCCGAAATCTATTTTTTGCATATGCACGAAACAGCCCCTGAAGGGGGTCATGCCCACATGCATGGGGGCGGTCACACAATCTCTTCGCACCACCACTCGCACGAAGGCCATCATAAAAACGAACTGGATAAACTTGTGCGCCTGGCCGAACAAAAAGGTGTTTCGGCTAAGCCTGTGCTCGTCAAGAATACAGGCAATGAGCAAATAATATCTTACATTGAAGGTTACCAGGTTGACCTTGTGATCATGGGTACGCAGGGCACAAGTGGACTGAGCGAATTCATTTCAGGGTCCACTGCTCAGCGTATTGTACGTGAATCACCGGTTCCGGTGCTGGTGGTCAAGGAGGGAAATGAAAAAAGGCAATTTAAGAATATCGTATTCGCATCATCGTTTGAGGAAGACGTTCACAAACCCTACCTGAGAATCGTAGAGCTTGCAGATCTATTAGGCGCACATATTCATTTGCTCTATGTGAATATGCCGTTCAACTTTAAGGAAACCGATGAGGCTGAAGCCAACATGCATGACTTTCATAAGAAATGCCCAAGAGGAACATGCAGTATTAACATCTATAACGCTTTGAATGAAGAACGAGGGATTCAAAAATTCGCGAACTCAATCCACGCGGATGTCATTGCACTAACCACTCATGGGAGGTCTGGATTTTTGAAATTGATGTCAAGGAGTGTTACTGAAAGTCTGGTGAATCATTCGCAGATACCGGTGCTCAGTGTGAATATTAACGTTGAGTAAGATTTCAATAAGTGCAGACGTGTTTTGAGAAAACAAAAAACGGATGAGAAAAAGCAGCGAAAAAATAAACGTTACAAAAAGGTCGGGTGAAATAGCAGAATTTGAACAGCTAAAACTTAGAAATTCTTTGGAACGGTCCGGGGCCAGTGAGGAGGTCATTGATGCGATTATCAAAAGGATGGATGCTTTTCTTTATGACGGAATTTCAACCAAAGAAATATATAAGAAAGCATTCCAGCTTCTCAGAAAAACCTCACGACCCACTGCAGCTCGTTACAAGCTCAAAAGAGCGATCATGGAGTTAGGCCCCACGGGCTATCCATTTGAGAAATTTATAGGCGCAATTCTTAATCACCAAGGATATCGCGTGAAGGTGGGTGTAGTTGTGAAAGGCCATTGTGTCAATCATGAAGTGGATGTAGTCGCAGAAAAAGACCAGGAGCATTTTATGGTAGAATGTAAATTCCACAGCGATGA
>DAORAG010000004.1:0-27540 GCA_035344095.1 Cyclobacteriaceae bacterium
GGCATTACGATTACATCGAATGCTTCAGGTGTGTCAGCCATTTTGGCGGCACCGATGTCTATGATCCAGTGTTCGTTCTCCAGGTCTGGGTATTCTTTTGCAATTTCATCAAACACCTGATGGAAAAGCCCATCGGTTTGTTTCATGATGTTGTCTTTGGTGAAGCAGGTTACCTTCTTTCGTCCGTAGTGGCGGGCATATTCAAATGCATAGCGTACGATCTTTTCGCAACCGGGCCGGCTGATAAGTTTAAGGCATTGCACGACCTCATCAGTTTGCTGATGTTCAATACCAGCGTAAAGATCCTCCTCGTTTTCACGGATGATCACTACGTCCATCTTTGGATGTTTGGTGTTGACAAACGGATATAAACTTCCGCAAGGACGCACGTTGGCATACAGACCAAGGAACTTTCGCGTGGTTACGTTCAGGCTTTTGTAACCACCACCCTGTGGGGTAGTAATGGGAGCTTTCAAAAAAGTTTTATTTCGCCTGATCACGTCCCAAGATTCTTTGCTGATACCCGATGAATTGCCGGCCAGATACACTTTTTCTCCTACTTCAATCTCATCAATCTCGAGTTGTGCCCCTGCCGCAAGTATGATTTTCAATGTGGCATCCATTATCTCAGGGCCTATTCCATCTCCTTTCGCTACTGTAATTCTTGTCATGTGGTTATTGTTTTTACGCGGGCAAAGATGAGGCAATGGAAACATATATTTTTATTTATATTTATAATACTAATCATAAAGTATCCTTATGAACTATACGCTGCACCAACTCCAGATTTTTCTGAAGATTGCTCAAACCGGTAGTGTGACAAAGGCCGCAGATGAACTGCACCTTACGCAACCGGCTGTGTCTATTCAGCTCAAGAATTTCCAGGACCAGTTTGACATTCCGATCACCGAAGTAGTGGGGCGAAAGATTTATATCACTGATTTTGGTAAGGAGATTGCCAAGGCGGCAGAGCGAATAGTATCAGAAGTTGATTCCATCAACCACCTGACGCTATCGTATCAAGGCCAGCTTAGTGGTCGGTTAAAAATATCGGTGGTCTCCACTGGGAAATATGTGATGCCCTATTTTCTATCGGGTTTCCTCCGGGAGCATGATGGCGTTGAATTGCGAATGGACGTAACCAATAAACAGCAGGTAGTACAAAGCCTCGAACGGAATGAGGTGGATTTTGCGCTGGTATCCATCTTACCCGAACACCTGAACTTATCTAAAATTGATTTGCTGGTGAATGAATTGTACCTGGTAGGAAACGAAAACTTAGCCGATGGTATAGAATATAAGTCCAAGTCGACTCTGGAAAAGTTGCCTTTAATTTTTCGCGAGGAGGGATCCGGTACCCGGCAGGCTATGGAACGATTTATTCTAAAAAATAACCTGTCATTGCGCAAGAAACTAGAACTTACCTCTAACGAGGCAGTGAAGCAGGCTGTGTTGGCGGGATTGGGTTACTCCATTATGCCTCGTATCGGGATTCGTCCGGAACTGAAAAGCGGCCAAATAAAAATTATCCCGGTAAAAGGCCTTCCTATCAAAACCACGTGGCAGTTGGTGTGGCTTGAGGGTAAAAAACACTCACCAGCTGCCAGTGGATTTCTTGACTATCTGTCGAGCAATAAAAATGATATAATCGCTGATCATTTTTCAAATTAGACTTTTTGCGTTTCTCCACCTGGATTCATTTTATAAACAATGATTATGACATTCATTAAATACATAAATATAAATTTATGATTTGAGGAACCTACTTTTGCCGTCAGATCACAATAATTGATAACACTTAAATGATTTCAACTATGATGACGAGCACAAAGGTCTCCCGAACAAATGAAACCCCCATGTCAATCAACAGCAAGGAAAAGCAATTGGGCATTTGTCCCGATTGTTTGGAACGTGAACTCGTACGCAGCGTTCACATGGAGTCTGACGAGGCCAAAGGGATGAAAAAATCTATGATGTACACTTGCAGAAATTGTGGTTATCAGGACGAGCGATTCTGATACTCATGTGTAGGTAAGCTCATAGGCCATACATTTTTTACTTTATTACGGTCCTCCTCAAGTAGCGATGGGCTCTGGTGAATCATGTTATGACTTTAGCTTTTATTTAGAATTAGTCTTTGAGTTTGCAAGGTAAGCTTGGGTTGTTCCCTTAATAAGCATGTACAAAGCAAGCTCCACTTCTCCCAATGCGGCTGAAAGTCCCACAACCCAGGCAAGCCATACCTCGTTTCCGGGAAATAAGAAATCCCCAAAAGTTTCCATCAGGTATCCGGCAGCTGCGACCATCATCATGAAACCAAAAAAGCTGGGAACCATTTTTGATCTAATCAACAGCAGACCCAGAAAGAAGCAATGAACACCAAAGAGTCCCCCAGCAATCAGATAGCCATAGCGGTGTGCATCCATGAACAAGAGGCTCAATGACTCAAGTTGCGCGGGGTCGAAAGCAGTAAGAAAGTCTGCACCACTCAACACGTGATATGCCATATAGTGATTGAGGAGGTTCACCGCAGCAATAGCTGGATGCGCAAGTAATCGCAGGGCTGAGGAAATCATCGCAACGGTTTTGCCAAAGGGTTTTAACATTTGATAGAACATCACGGAAATGATGGCATCCAGAATGAATGCAATGAGATCGGCTGCCAATCCAAGCCGAAACAGGTCAAGGTTGGAGAGGATGTTGGTAGCTGTTGTTAGTGCATCGCCTGGTGCAACAAGATTGGCTCGAACATACCCCTGACTAAAGCCCGCACACACGATCACCATTAAGTAAAGCAAGCCAATAAGTCTAACATCGCTTCTGGCCATCAGGGCTGATTCGGAATTTTTCATGATTATCATCGTTTTGGTTTTCAAAAATTAGTTTGGGAAGCAGCAAACCGTGAATTCTTATTTGGCATTTGCGGCAGTACCTACTTCGCCCACTACTTGAACATTGCAGCGTAGAGGTGTGCCCCGATACGCCCTGTTGTCGAATTGCAGTCCACCCGACATGAGCTTACAAAAGGAGTTCTCAATAGGCTGGATATGGATTTTAGGTGTGTCTTTCATCTTGGCTTGTGGAAATTAATGATTGGGTAAAAGTGCGACTTTGGGCATCCCTTTTTCTTGACCCGTTGTGCCAATAGATTGACATTTGGGGCCAGATCCCTATTCTGTCGAGATAGGGATGGCAATTGGTCGCATAGGCGCAGCGCTTGCACCCTTGAGCTTTAGCGATGCCGCAATGAACACAAATTCATAAACATGATCTGAAGCCAGGTCTTCCAGAAACATTTGTTCAATAAACATCACACCTTTTTCAGCCAACAGGTAGGTGTGTACAGGCACCCAGTTGTCTTCTCGCTCGGGCGGAAAGGCTTCAAAACTCAGGTTGTCCGCGCCTAAAAGCATGATCCCCTTCTCCTCGACCAGCCACTTCACTGCGTTTAGGCTGATGCCGGGATAGCTGTCGAGATATTTGTTTGCGTCCTCATAGTATTGAGCCTGGCCAGTACGAATCAACACGACATCACCTTTTTGTAGTGTGATATTTTGTTGCTTTAGCGTTTGCTTAATGTCCTCTGAGGTAATTCGGTAGTTTTTGCTGAGTGGGCCTTTGATTTTGGCAACATCCAGCAATACTCCACGGGCAACTATAGGAGGAATTGTTTCTGCTCCGGTTTTTTTCCAGCCCTTATCACCAAGATGCTTTTCAGGCGTGAAGCCGTTCCATATCTTTCCGTTTAGGCCAAAATGATTAAGGGCGTCAATGTGTGTTCCCATATGGGTATACATTGAAATTGCATCTCCGGTGTAGCTTACCTTTTCGTTCATTGTGTTACCTAGGCCATTTGGGTTGTCGACAATGGTGCCGTTAGGAGTGTGGGTGAGCCAATACTGATATCCGGGGTCTCCCAATGAATGGAAACTAGGCATACCCACAAAATAATTTACACTCAGGTCATAAGTTTTGCCCGAAGATATTTTAGAGAGGACATCGTGACGAGAAAATTCTGTCATCAGATTAAGAGTTCCTATCTCGTCATCTGGTCCCCAAGGGCTGTTCCCTACCATCTCATCTTTTTGTGCAGTTGAAATGAGCGGTAAAATCATCAATAGAATAACTGTTGCTTTCATAACGTTTGTCTTTTTCTGACAAAATTGTCGTTAGTAAAAGCCTCGTTCCTTAAGGTACCTTAAGAACGGTCGCGATCGATCAATTTTTTGCGGATTGTGCTGAGATGCTCTGGGGTGATGCCAAGGTAGGAGGCGATCATGTATTGGGGTATTTGCTGTTCCATCTCTCTATAGCGTTCGATGAATACGCGGTATCGCTGCTCTGCTGTCAGACTCATGGCATCAATGGTTCTTTCCTGAAGGGCAACATAGCCACTTTGTGTTTTGATTCGAAAAAAGCGATCCATCATGGGCACCTGGTCATATAGCAGATTGAGGCGATCGCGGTGAATTTGCAATATTGTGCTGTCTACGACTGCCTGGATAAAATAATGAGCTGGCTTTTCGGTGAGGTAAGCGTAGAGATCATTCACCCACCATCCGGTGATGCCGAACTGCAGCACATGTTCATAGCCCTCTTCATCGATAGAAAAGACCTTTACGCAGCCATGCGCCACAAACCGCATATGATTGGAAGGGTCACCTTTTTGTAGTAAGAAGGATTTCCTGGACAGATGGACACTTTCGAAAGATTCATGCACAATCTTCCTTTCGTCATCATTGAGATTCACTAACTCAAGAATATGGGCGATCAAAGTTTGATGGCTATTCATTTGCTAAGCTGCTTTCGATAATCGACCGGGGCTTGTTTGACCCATCGCTTGAAAGCGCGATTGAATGCGCTTTGCTCTGAGAAGCCTGTTTGAAAAGCGATTTCAGCGATAGACTGGTCAGTTTTTTTGATGAGATTAACAGCAACTTCTTGCTGCACGGTTTGAACGAACTCGCGGAAGGTCTGGCCTTTGTCTGCGAGTCGTCTCTTCAATGTTCTCGCACTCATGCCCAAGTGTTCTGCGGTCTGGGTCACGCTGGGTATTCCACCAGGCAAAGATTCTGTGACGAGTTTATGCACCTTCAAAAGCAATTGATCTGCATTGACCTGAATACCTTTCTTTTCCTCATCCATTCGCTCAACGAGGAATTGGTTGATGCTTTTGTCCGCTTTTAGCGTGGGGATGTCGATGTCTGATGTAGTGAACCTCAAAGTATTGGTAGTCATGCCGAACTCTACCGGGCAATGAAAGAATTGTGAAAACGGAAAGCTGTCACTACAGTGGTGTTTGAACTGTACGTTTACTGGGTGGATCTTCTTGCCAGTTACTTCTTTAAGCACTCCTGTTACCATTACAAATGTTGCTTCGTTCGCAATCGCTACACCTCTGCGATGTACATCACGTGAAAGATTAATTGTTGTGTTTCCCCCGGATTCTTCAACTCGAACATGTCCATGATCAGTCACCAACACCATAAACCTTTCAATTCGGTCGAATACCTCCTTTGCCATCCAACACGTGCGCCAGGAAAGACCCAAGGTGCCGTAATCTTCCGAGTTAAGTTGCTGACCCTGTCGCACCCCAAACCCAGAGGCGAGGTGTTGATCCGCCAGTTCATAAATTTCAAATAGCAAATCGATGGGAATGTATTTCGCTGTCCGAGGATCACCGTTTTGTTGGTGATGTGCAAACAGGTCGGGCGATAGTCCCTCGCCCAACGCCAGGTGTTTCGCCTTGTGATATATACTTGCACTAACAAAATGCACAGCAACTATGATAAACAATTCATGGCGTAAATCAAATTGAATCCATTCCGAATACCATTCTCGATGGAGAAGGAGTCCACGCACGTTTTAGAATAATATGCTACGATAAAAACTGGTGGCAGAAATCTGTGTCTATTTTGGCGATAGTTTCAGAGATTTGATGGGTAAGTCTTAAGATTATAATCATCGAAATATGAGCGCTGAAATTCTGTTCCAAACAATCGACTGGTCTGGAGTCCAAAAAGTAAGTCACAAAGGGGAAGAAGGTATTGCCATCTGGCAGACGGTACAGTTTTCAGGATTGCGGATCAGATTAGTAGAATATTCGCCAGGCTACAAAGCAGATCATTGGTGTACCAAAGGTCACATCGTTCATTGCTTGGAAGGAGAGTTCGTTAGCGAACTTCAAAATGGTGAGAAGCATTATTTGACTAAGGGAATGACTTATGTGGTCTCTGACGAATTGAGCTCCCACAAATCCACCACCAAAAACGGTGTTAAAGTCTTAATTATTGACGGTGACTTCTTGGGCAACAAGTAATGGAAAAAGCACAGATTCTTCTGTGGTATCTGTGTAAACCTCTTGTTACTTCTGTTAATTTGATTTCTTCCTCCTTAAAATCACTTTGGAATAAATACGCTACTTTTGCAGCGGTTTAAGGATAGATGAATGCCCTCAAGCGCTGCACGACCGTAGCGTAAAAAATGTAAGGTGAATCGTCTGACCTTACATTAACATAAATAGAAAACATGAAATCATTTGACACCCTCGGGCTATCCGAGGAGCTGGTGGAATCTATCCGCCAAATGGGCTTTGAAACGCCAACACCTATCCAGGAACAAGCTATTCCAGTTCTGCTCAGCGGTAAGTCTGACCTTGTAGGCCTGGCACAAACAGGAACGGGAAAAACAGCTGCGTTTGGATTGCCCTTGGTAGAGCTTGTGGATGCAAAGAAAAACGATACACAGGCATTGATAGTGGCGCCAACTCGCGAACTCAGCGTTCAGATTACCAATGACCTTGAAAATTTTTCCCGGTCCGTTAAGTCGCTCAACATAGTGACTGTCTATGGCGGAGCCAGTATCTCTGAACAGATAAGAAAAGTAAAAAGGGGGGCACAAATCATCGTTGCGACCCCAGGTAGATTGATTGACTTGCTGGGAAGGAGAGTGGTTGATCTCACCTCTATTCGTTTTGTTGTACTGGATGAGGCAGATGAAATGCTCAACATGGGCTTCAAGGAAGACATTGATGAAATACTTTCCACCACCCCAGAGAGCAAAAAGGTGTGGCTATTCTCTGCAACAATGCCAAAGGAGGTGCGAGCGATTGCCAATAACTACATGAGCAAGCCAGTAGAGCTTACCATGAGTGCGCAGCAACAAGGCAATGAAAATATTGATCATCAGTTTGCGGTAGTTGCCGAGCGCGACAAGTACCTGGCGCTCAAAAGATTTGTAGACTACAATCCCGGCATTTTCGGAGTGGTTTTCTGTCGCACCAAAATGGATGCACAAAAAGTGGCTGAGAATCTGATCAAAGACGGCTACAATGCTGATGCCCTTCATGGCGACTTGTCGCAACAGCAGCGTGATCGGGTGATGCGTAGTTTCAAAAATAAAGCCATTCAACTGCTGGTCGCAACGGATGTGGCTGCACGTGGTATTGACGTTAGTAATCTTACCCATGTTATTCACATGAACATGCCTGATGAGATGGAGTTTTACACCCATCGCAGTGGACGTACCGCACGGGCAGGGAAAAAGGGAATTTCATTAGCTATCGTTTCCAAACGCGAAGTAGTGAGAATTCAACAGGTAGAGCGTGCGATAAAAAGACGGTTTACGAAGGTTACTGTGCCTACGGGAGGTGAGGTTTGCCAGAAACAACTGCTAGACCTCACTCATAGGATCAGGACTGTAGAAATCAATGAAGAGGAGATTGACTTCTTTTTACCTGAAGTATTTCATGAGTTGCAGTCGCTGAGCAAAGAGGACATCATCAAACGTTTTGCCTCTATTGAGTTTAATCGTTTCCTCGCTTACTATCGTGATGCACCTGACCTAAACGAAACGCACAGCCAGCGCGCCAGCGATGACGGACAAGCTTATACTACCGGAGACCGCATCTTTATTAATGTTGGTAAGATGGACGGATTGGATAAGGGTAGCCTGCTAGGCTTGATTTGCGACTTTGGGGAAATCAAGAAAGCACAGATTGGCAAAATTGACTTGAAAGGAGCCTATTCGTTTTTCGAACTTGAAAAAGGACTGGCCGAAAAAGTGTTTAAAGGTTTTGAAGATGTTGAAGTGAGGGGAAGGGCAGTAAGACTTGAATTGACTTCCAAGAAGAAAGAAAAATATTCAGAGAAGAAGAAAGAACGTTTCTACGGATCGAAAAAGATGGGGCGGAAAAGAGCTACTCGGTAATTGAGGAGAAAAGGGCTTTCTTTTCCCCTGAGTAGTCTTGGTCGATCTCCTTCAGGTATCGCTTGTTGTTTTCAAGGAACTCGTTAAAGCGCATAGCTATGCGGTCATAGTCAGAGCGTAGCTCGGGCACGCGTTGATCGGCCATGATTACTTTGTCTACATACTTCTGCACTTTCTCCTTAGCGATGAAGTTGGGATCACTTTCAACCAGGCTCACAATTTCCGACACTAATGAATTTGACGCAAAGTCATACTCTTCGATGACGAAGGCATTAGCGAGTGATTTCTGCGTGTACCTTATTCTGTCCAGCTGCTCCAGGCGCTGCTCCAGGGTGGCCAACTGATCTTCATCGAAGCCTTCCTCGTTGTGCATCAGGTGAATGAGGTTGTGTAGCGACTTGATCTTTTCTTTCTCATCCCAAGCCATCATATTCCAGGCATGGAGGAGGCTGTCTTGAAGGGTGAGGTACGTTTCTGTCAGTGAATCTACTTTAGTAAATGAAGTCTTTTCTGTCGTATTGCCGCCCTGCCGGCAGGACCACAACCCTGCAATTGTGACTAAAACGATATAAATAGCCTTTGTCTTCATTTTTTGCAATGTCCCACTACATACGAAACTCAGTCATAATTGTTTGCCAAAAGGTTAGCCGAGCTTATAGCGGTTTGAATTGTTCAAACGCTTCTTTGCAAGTATGGCAATAAAATATGGCCCGACATAATGTAGGTCCAAAGGGGTTTTTAAGTTCAGTATTCACTCCATTGCATCTTGGGCAGGTCGCATTTTCCAGTATCTCAAGGTCCCTGAAAATTTTGGAATGAGGTGGCGGTGCCAATCCAAACTCCTTTAGCGCCTTTTTTCCTTTTTCAGAAATTAGATCCGAGCTCCATGATTTTCTGAAATTCACTTCAACCTCTGCCTTCAACCCCTTTCTTTCCAAAGTATCGATAATATCCTTTTTCATGAAGTCAATTGCGGGGCATCCTACAAACGTTGGAGTCATTTCAATCTTAATGGGATCACCCATTTGTATGTTTGTAATCACTCCCATATCGGTGAGCGACAGTACTGGAATTTCTGGATCTTTCACTTCCTCCAGCCATTCCTTCACTTGAGATATCGTAACTGTTTTCGTCAAGGGTAGACTATGTCAAATGATGCTGTAATTATCTGGTTGATATGATGCTTCAGGTGTTTCACATAATCATCGGCAAGCCACTCCAGCGTATGGATTGATGGTTGCCCCTTACCCGAGTCACACGATTTATCATAGTGATCAGGATTCATGTTGTTCAACACCTGGCAAATTTGAAGGTTTACCAACCTCCACAATTCAATTACGTCTTTGGCCTTCATAGATTGGTAGCCGCTTGCCGACACCCAAAAATCTTGCTCATAGACGATCTTTGGCGGGATAGATTCATACTGCCCGACAATGAACCTTCTAAGATTGTTTTGGCCTGAGTCTATCAGGTGGCCAACGATCTCTTTCTTACTCCACTTTTTAGGGTTAGGCTTTGTTGCCATTTCCTCTTCTGAAAAGTGGGCGAGCTTCTTCGCGTATTCCTCAACTATCGATTTTAGTTCCTTAGCAGTTGCTTTCATAATATCACCATTCGGCTGTAGGATCTATTTTGAATACTTCGCTCATCTCGTCAAGTAAGGGTTGAAGATGTGCTGTGTGCTTTCCCCGTCTTCCACCTGAGATTGGAGTCAATGATTCCCATGATGGCAGATGAAGTTGAGTTTGACCAATCAATTCTTCAACCTTCGCTTTCCATTTCTTTTCCAACGCAGCCTCGCCTTCAAAGATTTTATCAGCAACTAATTGTTCTTCAAATGGAGAGGGCTCAAAAATTCCAAGTGCATAGGGGAGGGCGTACTCCAAAGATTTTTGTAATCGCGAAATGCTTTCTTCCGTGGCAGATCCCAGTTGCTTAATCCATGTCTGTGCATGCATGGTGTGATAGCGTAATTCGCCACGAATCTTTGATGCGATCTGCGCCAGTGGTTCATACGTTGATCGTGTCAACATCTCAAAACGGAGTGCTTCTGCTGTATCAAAGAGAAAATGTCGGATAAGGCTAAAGTCATATTCACCATTAGGAAGTTCAGTCAACTGGCAATTATGAAATTGGTCAGCATTCCTCGTAAAGGCGACCGTGTCTGGGTCTTGCTCGCCCAACTCTTGTAGCATAGTATACATGGCAAGGCTATGCCCAATCTTATCCTGAGCCATGGAGGAGAATGCAATGTCCTCTTCAAGTAGCGGACCAAATCCCGTCCACTCCGAATTGCGGTGGCCCATGATGAGTTGATCATCCGCCATTTTATAAAGGAGTTCTTTTAGCGCTTGTTGGTCCATATCATTCTATTTGTTCACGCTTTCCAAAAATGCTTTGAGTTTATCTCCACCTTTATAGTCCGAAGCATCCCGGAATTTTTTCTCTGGTAGCGTCAGCCAAAGGTCTTTGTCGTCAGTCGTTGTGAACCTGATATCTTCTGTACGAATCACCCAGATATTAAAAACTTGCTTTTCTCCAGCCAATAACTGTTTTGCCTTCCACATCGCCTCATCCGGAGATCCAGCCTCTACTGTGCCCACGTGAACGTGTTGTTTCCCCCTTTTCAGCAGGTGATAGATCTCGTAAGATACCCTCGGTCCACTGCTTCCTGGATCATCAATACTTTCATAAGCATTGACTGTTCCTTCTGTCATCACCGAAACATGAATACTTCGCGTATCAGCGACATAGATGGAAACGCAGGTGAATCGTCTCGTGAAAGCTTCTTTAGCCAATACATAGGCCATTTCAAGGTTAGGCGCGTGCACGATGCCTTCATGCTGAAATGGTTTTCCTTCCTTGGCCTGTACAAACACTTCGAAGGTGCCAAACTGGTCGAGTGCAGCTTTGGGCGATGAATTGGCAACCTTATCAGTTGGAAGCCTGTTTACACGTGGATCCAGGGAATTCATAGCGGCAAATAGTGTCATTCCTTTCTTTTCAGGAATGATGAAGATCAGATTTTAAATTTATGGTTAGGCAAGCGGAGTTACATACTGTGCTTTCGGTGCTCGCAATGCTTCACGAACCCACCTACCTCGTTCTTCAGCAATCCTGCGAACCTCGAGTCTTTCTTTGTTGCAAGGTCCGTCCCCGTTAATCACCCTTTTGAACTCTTCCCAGTCGGGTTCTGTGTACTCCCAACGACCGATATCATTGTTTTTCTTCAGCTTTGGATCGGGGATAGTGAATCCTAGTTCCTTGATTTTAGGAACATACATATCCAGAAACTGATTACGCATATCATCGTTCGAACCCATCTTCACTTTCCATTTCATTAACACTTCTGTGTGAACGGAAATCTTATCTGAGGGACCAAAGAAGTGCATCATCGGTGGCCACCAGCGGTTCAGTGCGTCCTGAAACATTTGTCTTTGCTTTTGGGTGCCTGCAGCAAGATAGATCACACAGTGGTGTCCATACTTTAAGTGGAACGACTCTTCAGCACAAATCCTGTCTAAAGCTCTGCAATAAGGTCCGTAGCTGCCCTTTGCATTGGCCAATTGGTTTACAATCGCCCCGGCATCCACAAGCCACGAGATGAAACAACAGTCGGCCCAGGTGAAAGTGGGGTAGTTGAAAATATTGGAGTATTTGGATTTGCCATTGATCAGGTCATCTATCATCTGCTCTCTGGACTTGCCCAGCGTTTCTGCAGCACTGTAAAGTAGCTGAGCGTGGCCAACTTCATCCTGCACTTTCGCCATCAGCGACATCTTTCTTTTGAATCCCGGTGCGCGGGTAATCCAAGTGCCCTCGGGCAAGGCTCCTATGATCTCGCTATGTGCATGTTGCTCGATCATTCGGATAAGCTGCTTGCGATAAAGTTGAGGCATCCAGTCTGTGGGTTCAATCTTTTCGCCCCTGTCAATTTTTGCCTCGAACTCGGCAAGCTTTACGGGGTCTTCCCCGGTCAGCTCGTCCGACTTAATGCCCTCGAATGTGTTTCCTCCTCCGTACATAAGTTGAAGTGTTTGTACTCAATGTAAATGAATAACAGATATCAGCGTTAAAACTAACATCTGTTAGGCATATTTAATAGTACAACAGGAATATTATGGCTTTTGTTTCTTCAAGCCGTTTACCAGCATGTCTGACAATTGCTGGCCGATGTTGAGCGAGTCAATTTTTCCTTCCGGATCGTACCATTGTGGCATCCAGTTGAGGGATGAAAACAGGGTCATCACCGAAAGTTTCGTATCAATATTTTCTTTGAATTCGCCCAGGCGGATACCTTCTTCAATAATGGCTTTGAACCGGTTGATATAATTTATCCTAAGCAGCAGGAAGTCGCGGAGGTAAGGCTGACTCAGGTGGCGGTGTTCGTTCATGAAAACTGCAGAGGCGGTAAGGTCTTTTGCCATTACCTGAATGTGGCCAATAATGCCCATTTTCAGTTTTTCACTGGCCGACACATCACGAGACTCTACCTCATCAAGGGATTTTCTAAATTCTGCAGCCATATCGAAACACAAGTTTCGGAGAATTTCTTCCTTTGACTTAATGTGTGAATACAGACTGGCGGCTTCGATGCCCAGCTTTTGCGCCAAATCCCGCATAGACGAGGCTGCATATCCTTTTTCTCTAAAGAGTTCAGCAGCTTTGCGAATGACCTGCTCCCTACGCGATAAATTCATTACAGCTTCCATGTCAAACTACACCCTAAGATAATTATTAAATTTGATAAAAGGTTTATTTCCTATGGAATTCAATTCAATCAAGGAGTACTTCTACAAACTGTATAACGTTTGCTATGCTATCACCCTCGTACCACTTGGATTGTTTATCTATCTCTATTTGAAGATGCAAGTAGGAGAAATTAACTCCTTGATTCAAGACAACGATCAGATATTGATCATACAGATCGCCTCGCTTGTATTTGTTGTATTGGTCCTAACGATCGTTCACTTGGTGGTGAGAAAAAAAATGCAATCGGTTTCGAAAGAACCAAGTCTTGGAAACAGAATGGACAGTTACTTCGGGCTGTCGATTGCAAGAATGGCGCTCGGTGTTGTCGTCTCAGCTCTGGCGGCTGGCGGCCTCTATCTTACAGGGAGTGAAGTGTTCAGCATTTACTTTCTCTTGGTGCTACTGTGGATGGCGTATCAATGGCCTTCACCAAAAAAGATGTGTGGTGAGTTGAAACTGAAGGGAGACGAGCGGGAGCTTATATTGTATAAAAGGGAGTCGCTCTGATTCCTCAGAACGACTCCTTATGATCTATATGATCAAACCAAAGCTGAACGCGTTGAGCTTAGGTCCTTTGCCATCTGAAAACAATTCATTCATATCATAGTTGAAGAACAGGTCAAAGTCCTGGAACCCTATCTGCAGCCTTGTGCCATAGCGTATATTGTTCAGGTAGAAATTGTCATGGTTTCTGTCCTTCTTCTTGTCGTTGTTCTCAGTGTAAATATTCTTTGTGTAGCTGTCAATCCTATATCCAATGTATGGACCTATACCCACCCTGAAGGAATTGGAATGATAGCTATCTAAAATCATCGGCTTCCTTCTGTTACCGCCAAAGTCAATCACAGGCACAAATGATGCGTTAATGTAGGAAGCTGTCAGCTTGCTTTTTTTGAAATCGAGGTCTCTGGTATCCATGCCTATAGTAACTCCGGCTGGATCTTTAGATATATAGGTTCTATCGTCTTGAAATTTGAAGTTGTACCAGCTCACACCTACACCCCATTCCAGAAAGAACTTATTTGCCAGTCGCGTTCTCTGTATTGAGTTGATGCCAACATACCACGAACCAAACGGTTTTACTGTGTATTGATCATTATTGCTGTCGGGAAACTTGCCATCGCTTAGAAAATTATTCGTTCCGATATCGAAACTAATAGAGTGAAAAGTTCTCCTTCCTCTGTGTCTCTCATGTCGAATGTTGTTTCTGTATTCGCGGCCGTCTCGATCACTGCCTTCATAAGTTATCCACTCACCTTCATCCCTATAGCGATCAGTATTGTAGTCGCGATCATCATCATCTTCATCTTCATCTTTTGGCCACTCATAAGTTGGCTTTGACTCTTCAGCCACTGCTACTTCAGTGTCTTCACCTTTCAGATATTCTGATGGGGGCGTATTCACCGCTGTGGCATCCTGCTTTTCCAGTTTCGCGATCATGTCATCCATCAACGCCTGGAAATCATAATACTTTAGCGTCTGGATATCTTCTTTGTGGACGGCAAAGATCACCTTACTTGATTCACCCACTTTGATTACTACGGTGTCAGCAGGAATCTGTTGGGCGAGGGTTTGAACCCATCCCAATATTCCACATAACATCACAAAATTTCTCAGTCTCATATTTTACCTACTGTTATTTTTTTTGTCGTCTTTTCTAAAATTCAGCGCCAGGATTTCTTCCTTCGCTTGTCTCAGGCCTACGATGGGGCTTTCACCATTGCGTACGTCACTGGCGATTTCCCATACTTTTTTCAGGCCATTCTTCCTTTCGGGAAGTTCTTCAAAATCGATATCGGGTTTCTTTTTTACGATATCCTTCAGCTCATACACAATCACAATCGGCTCTCTTTTCTCTCCGATCTCCACTTCTGTTATTTCTGTTTTTTCAATAACTAAATTTTCAGCGAGTGTTACTTTGGGTTCTTCTGTCAAATCCGGAGTTGCCACTTCGTCTCGTTCTTCCACTTTAGTTTCGGGAGTCGCTCTTTGCTTATCTACCTTAGCTACTCTTTGATTTTTAGTTGTCTCATCAGTTACCGCAGGCAACTGGTTTTGAACTTGTTCTTCTTCCCTTGGCACTATAGCCTCATTAGTTTTTATCTCTGACTTTACTTCTGCTACCACTTCGGTATTTTCCGTAGTGTTGTTAACACTATAGAACAGCCATGTTCCCATCGCAATCAATACCAGGGCAGCCGCAGCCCTGAACCAGACTACTACCTTATTTTTTTTTGACAGACCGCTTTCAACTCGCGACCATGCACTTGCATCTGGCGCGACTGAATGCTCTTCCAATTTCTCTCGAAAAAAACTGTCGATTGAATTATTCATGACCGTTTGATTTTTTAACATTCGCTTCCTTCTCCATCTCTATCAATTTTTTTTGTAACAGTGCTCGCGCCCTGCTCAGTTGTGACTTCGATGTGTTTTCACTTATACCGAGTTGATCTGCTATCTCCTTATGTGAGTATCCATCGATCGCGTACAAGTTGAACACCATTCTGTAGCCTGTTGGCAGATCTCCGACCAACCTCATCAGGTCGGCAGCTTCGAGGTGGGTGTCCAGGTGCGCATAATCCGGAGTTCTGTCCACAGCCTCTATCTCTGTTTCCAGGTACATGTTTTTGTTTCGCCTCAGGTAGGTAAGTGATTCGTTGACCACGATCCTCCTTATCCATCCCTCAAAACTTCCTTCACCTTTGTATTGATCAATTCGTTCGAACAGCTTGGTGAAGGCCGTTACCAACACGTCCTCAGCTTCCATTTTTGATGGAATATACCTGCAACACAAGGCATACATCTTGCCGGAAAAATGCTCGTACAGGCTGCGCTGCGCGCGGGCATCCTGCCTTTTGCATCCTTCAATCCATTCCGATTCTTTTGCCCGGTAAATCTGAAATCCCATTTAAAATGTTTCAAATCGAAGATGCAGGCCTCCGTCAGTTGGTTGCATCCATACACAAATTATTTAGTAAGCCGCCTGGTAGTCGACTGTAATAGGCACCCAGGTATATTGCTTCTCTTTTACGGTGATTGGATTGATAGCGTTGTTTTTATCAAAAATGTTAGCAAATAACCCGCCTTCTTCTTTCACAAAGATGGAATATACTCCAGGGGGTAGCTTTAGTTTAAAGGAGCCATCCGACCTGGTGGTGACGGTTGCGATAAGTGGCGTCTGAATATGCTCATAGAAGCCCTCATTATTTTGATCTACCTGCGACAGGGTGGTGATTTCGTAAATATAAAGCTCGCGTTTTACGCCCGCATGAGCGGAGCGATTGACGCCAGGGCCTGGAAGTTGATTACCCGACACCCAGAGTACCTGCCCTTTGATGCCTTGCCTGTTTTGCGTGGTCGCACAAGAAGCAACCACTATATAAAGAGGGAAGATTGACCTTCTCATAATCGAAGGTACCATAAACCAAGGCCCAAAACAATTGTGCTAGTGGTAGGAGGAGTAATCGATTGTGATGGTGACCCAGGACTTTTTATTGTGTTCGACAAAGGCGGGACTAAGATTACCTTTTTTGTCCTGTAAGTTTCCGAAGTAGTGATTCTTATAAAAAACAAATATCGAATACTGTCCGGGAGGAAGTTTGACTTTAAATGAGCCATTCCATTTTGCAAATACACGTTTAACCAATGGCGTGTAAATTTTTGAAATCTTATCGTCATCAAGATCGACTTCTGCCATGGTGGTTAATTCATGAATAAAAATCTCTAGAGGAATTCCAGAATAGGGGATAGTCCTATCGAGATGATCTGAGTTGGATACCGGTTGATTCCAATACAATTGTCCTGCAACTCCAGTCTTTTGAGAAAAGGTTGGAATGCATATGGTGAGGAACAGAATGAGAAAGAGATGATATTTCAAATAGAAGAGAATAATTCAAACGACTCGAGATAATCCGGTACAAAGCAATTCCAACCTTTCGTTGTTTTGATCTTGTCTTGCAATGCCCGAGCAGATGCTTCTTCACCATGGGTAATGAATGTCATCTTAGGTGATGTTTCGAATGAAGAGATCCAGTTCATTAGTTCACTTTGGTCAGCATGTGCTGACAGGCCGTTAATCTTTTTGACAGAACATTTGATCTGCACCTCTATCCCAAAAATCCGTACTGATTCCTTGCCTTCTAAGATGTCTCGCCCTCGTGTCCCTTCTGCCTGATATCCAACGAAGAGCACTGTATCTTTCTTATTTCCAAGCCTATGATAAAGATGATGAAGTATCCTGCCACCGGTACACATGCCGCTGGCGGAAATTATTACAGCGGGGTGTTTCAGATCATTTAGTTCTCTTGAACTTTCTGGCGTATTACAAAACTTGATGTTTGGCGCGTCAAAAATGCTAATCAACTTACTCCCATCCTTGTGAACCTGAAGCTTGTTTATTTGGCCGTGCTTCTCGTAAAGAGACGAAACGCTAATTGCCATCGGGCTATCAATGTAGATGGGGAGTGCAGGAATCCGTTTTTCAGAGATCAGCTTATGAAAGTAGTAAATCAAATTTTGGGTTCTGCCAACAGCAAACGAGGGGACAATCAAAACACCGCCATTGTCAACTGTAAACTTGGTGACCTCCTCTAATTCTTTTTCAACCTTATCCATCGGGTTATTGCGATCACCATAAGTTGATTCAATCAAAAGAATATCAGCTTGACTCACCTTAGCCGGTGGATACATTATGGGATCTTCTTCTCGCCCAAGATCACCAGAGAAAACAATTTTTTTATTCTGTGTATTACCGGTCAGGTAAAATTCTAGTAGTCCTGCGCCTAAAATATGACCGGCATTTCTGAATGATACTTCAACGTTATCGGTAAGCCTGATTTTTTTTTCCATCGGCTGCGACACTACCATGTTTAAAACCATTTCAGCGTCCGCGACACCAAATAGGGGTTCTGGTTTGCTGTGCTTGGAGTACCCATGCTTAAAGGCAAATTGTGCTTCCTCTTCCTGAAGCTTTCCCGCGTCAGGGAGCATAATACTCATCAGGTCTTTAGTTGCTTCGGTGCAAATTATTTTGCCATTGTAGCCGTCTTTCACCAGCCGGGGCAAGTAACCAGTATGGTCTATATGTGCGTGAGTGATTACAATTACATCAATTTCATTTGGATCGATGGGGAGTTTGCTCCAGTTTCTAAGACGCAATTCTTTTTGGCCCTGAAAAAGTCCGCAGTCCACCAGTATTCTTTTACTATCAATTTCGAGCAGATACTTTGATCCCGTAACACTTTTTACCGCTCCAAGAAATTTTATTCGTGCGTCCATCTACAGGTCATGTCTTGTGAGGCGTAAAAGAGGGGAATCTTTTAGAAATAAAAAAGGGGCATGCAGCCCCATAGTTGTTTTGGTGTGTGCAAATTAATTTTTCGACACTCTTGCGCCCCCGCGATGCGATATTGAGCTAGCAAAGCTCTTGTTGGTTTCAAGCGTTTCAGTAACGTACACTTTTGCGGATGAAGCGCCATGCGCCTCTACAACGGCACGTTCCACCTCATAGTCGTATGCCCTAAGACCTGAGGCGCCTGCAATGCTGGCATCCATAAATGACCCGCGCCCTGCAAGGTCCAGGTAGGAGGCTCCTAACAAGTCTACTTCGAGCGAAGCTGCGTCTATCCTACCGTCAGCGGCAACAGCTCCACTTAGTTTTATTTCAACATCGTTTTCCTGAAAATTTCTGAATCTGATTTTACCTGCCCCTTTTGCATCCAACTCCCTTAAACTGGGCATGGTAATGTCAATGGAGATTTTGTCATTTTCAAAGACATCATTCTGCCAAAAGAAGTTTTCATTTCGGTTATCGTACTCAATAATCAATGTCTCGTGATCGGTAAAGATGTTGTAGTGTTCCTTTTGTCGCTTCGAGCCATGAACCTCTACTGAGAATTCATCACCTTGATCAATTCTGATATTGAAAAGACCAGTGAGCTCAACGGAGTTGAAATCGCGAAGACCGTATGCGCTGTCGGATGATGATGTCGTGGGGGAAGTGTAGGATTCACATGAAATACACTCCAAACCGGAAGTAGTCATTTTCCATGTGTTTCTTACTCTTTCCTCTCCATAAAAATGGCGGCCGTAGTTGTCAATGATAGACCATAAGTATTCCTCAATTACAAATGGATGATTGTAAGGAACGTATACATCCACCTTCAAACGTTGTGCTCTGAAGTTAGCGTCTTTTTTGAAGGCGATGTTGGAATCGAAAGTGTAGATGCTGTCATTTTTTTCAATTGTGTAGGTCACCATTTGCGCATTTTCAATTGCGGCCTGGCGTGATGGCCCTTGTGCTTCGAACCTCTTCACGATTCGAAGGTCGCTCCCCTCGTGTCCGATTATTCGCATGGTCGTGACGTCATAGTCTTCCAGTCCAACCTCGCGGATGTCAAATACCAGCGTTTTACCTTCTGTCGGAAAGGATTCCTCTACGCGGTGAGTGCCTTCCTCTCTGAAGGAATAAATCGTTTGAGGGATTTTGAAACTGAGAACAGCAATGCCAATGAAAAACATTACAAACAATGTCCAGCCTAAGATTGGTTTAAATACAATCCGCTTCACGATTACAGATACACCAAGCAGTGTTAGGAACAAAGCTGGAATGATTGCAACAATCATTGACGCGATAGACACCCAAATAGGGAAAGTGTTTCTGATGGCTTCCATCGGAAGGCTAAGGCCCGAGATATGAGCATCCCACCAAAGCATTCGAGCTGACTCTACTGAAAATATTCCGAGGACAACGCCTCCGACAAAGAACAAGCAAAGAAGAATAACAATACCGATCATGGTAATGAGTACTCCAAATCCAACGCGCAGTACGTCAACTGATAGTGCGAAGAGCGGACCTAGAATTTTTGCAAGCCCATTGATGATTAAAGCGATTAGCCTGAAAGGGAAGAGGATAATTTTGGCAAGTACACTTTCTTCATCACTGTCTTTTTCGTTGATACTTTTTTTTACCGTGCTCTCAATATTCGATAGCGTGACAGGTTCTCCCTGCATCTGCATTTTTTCCGTGATCGTTTTTGCTTCAGGTAAGGCTATCCACAGAATAATATAAGTGAGGAAGCCAATACCACCTACGAAGGTGAATACCACGAACAGTACTCTGATCAAAGTGAGATCTGCACCGAAGAAGGCAGCAACACCAGAGGCCACACCTCCGATCACTTTCTTTTCGCTATCGCGAAACATCTTTTTTACATCTGACTCTTCGAGCTCGTCAGAAGCTGGGAGGACAATCCAGAGGATGATGTACGCGACAAGCAGCCCACCATAACTGCCCAAAATCAGCAAGGCAAGCAGCAGACGAGGCCATACCGGGTCAACATTGAAGTAATGTCCCAAGCCAGCGCAAATACCGCCAAGAATTTTTCTTTTTTGGTCGCGGAACAGTTTTTTGGAGGAAGTCTTGGAAGAAGTGGATTCTTTCTGCTCACTGCTCTTCGTGGGCTCTACACTCACGCCTTCTTGCTCTTCTGCCGCCTTGAAGTCACTCACACTACCCATAGTGCTAATCAATGAGTTGACATCCTCTTTCGTTATTATCTGCTTTCCTTCGTTCAGTTTGGATAAGAAGAGTTCTGCAATCCTGCTTTCAATGTCTGACAAGATTTCACTGTTGTCTTCGTAAGAGGCAAAGTAGGTATTGATCGAATCCAGATATTTTCTAAGGATATCGTAACCGTCTTCCTCGATATGGAAGATGATGCCACTGATATTGATACTGATATTCTTTTTCATTGTCTTAAGCCTGCTTTGTGTAGTTGGTAATCTTCTGAGTTGAAAGTACTAGGTCTTCCCACGTGTCGGAAAGTCCATCGAGAAATTTTTTACCTTTTGCGGTAAGTGTATAGTATTTTCGAGGTGGTCCTGATTTGGATTCTACCCATTTGTACTCCACCAGCCCTGCATTCTTCAGCCTGGTAAGCAGGGGATACAATGTGCCCTCTACCACGATCATTTTAGCTGATGTGAGCTCATCCAGCATATCTGAGGCATATACCTCGCCCCGTGAGATTATGTGAAGGATGCAATACTCCAAAATCCCCTTCCGCATCTGAACTTGTGTGTTTTCCAGGTTCATACATCCATTTTTAAGTGCTTTTATTACTGTATACGGAAAAGTACTATGTATGGCCAAGTACTTGGTAATTATTTTTTAAAAAGCCGTTTTTATTACTGAATAGGCGATTTTTGGTGGTGATTCGGCATTAGTCCGGCTAATCTTCTCGTTAGTTACCTTGGATTTTTAAACTGTATTTAACTTAATCGTAGTCCTTATTTTTACGTCTTAAGCTCTTTATATCGTCAGTTGGCGTGCGTAGATGAATAATTCTCAAGTTTTCAGGTGTCTGGTGGCACTGGCGATGCTCTCGTGTAGTCATTTGGCCCGAGGGCAGTATGCCAACAGTTGGATTGATTATAGTAAGGAGTATTACAAAGTCACACTGGCGTCTGACGGTGCTTTTCGGCTGACCTATGATGACTTACAAAATGCTGGATTCCCGGTCGCCTCGGTCGATCCGCGAAGAATACAACTTTATCACCGAGGTGTAGAACAAGCAATCATTGTCCAGGGGCAGGCAGATGCCCAGTTTAACCCATCCGACTATATCGAGTTTTATGGACGCAAGAATGATGGGGCTACAGACACGAGATTGTACTCAGCGCCAAATCTGCAACCTCATACCTACTATAACCTGTACAGTGATACGAGCGCCTACTTTTTGACATGGAGTCAGGCCGTGGTGCAAGGTAAACGCATGGCCAACTTTAGTGAGGTGAACGTGTCGGCTATTCCAAAAGATGAGTATCACAACAATGCACGACTTTCAATTTACACCAATGAATACTCTACCGGTAATACCGTGAGCGGAGTACTTCAATACACGCAGTTTGACGAGGGGGAGGGTTGGACAGGTACGACCATATGTATTGGAAACGCAGGATGTACCGGACAACTGGATAACACAATTTCAAATTTGGCAGGAGGGGTAGTATTTGGTGGTGATCCCCAATTGGAACTATTGATTGTGGGGCGTGATGAGCTAAGTCACCAGGCGGAGGTTTATGTCGGGCCCAACAGCGGTTCGCTTAGACTATTGACGACAAAGAACTTTATAAACTATCAAACCTCAAAAGTAGACTTACCCATTCTATGGAGTGATGTCAGTGCAGGTGGTCAGTTGGTTGTTCGGGTAAAAGCGTTGGGTGTAGGTGGAGCAAGGGATCGCCTGAGTGTGTCATATATCAAAGTAACTTTTCCCCAGGACTTTAACATGGCATCACAGCCCAGCAAAGTTTTCCAACTCATTGCCAACCCGTCAAATAAGTCGTATATCGAAATTTCCAACCCTGCCTCCGGGTTAACCTTGTGGGATATCACGGACCCCAACAACGTGGTGACGATTGGGACGGCAGCAGCTGGTGCCAATACAAGCGCGGTCGTGCCTAACACGAATACCAGTCGAAAGCTGTTGGCAAAAAATAGTTTCTCCACAGCAATCATAAAAAAAATCAAATTCCGACAGATCAATCCTTCTTTGAGTAATTATCTGATCATCTCTAATAAAACCTTAATGAAGCCGGCACTAGGATATTCCGATCCCGTTAAGGCCTATGGAGGTTTTCGTGCTTCAACTGAAGGAGGAGGGTATGATACCTTGGTAGTCTCGATAGACCAGCTGTACAATCAATTCAATTTTGGTGAGAATTCTTCATCGGCAATCTATGAGTTCATAAAATTCATGGTCGAAAATGGCGACCCGAAATATTTATTCCTGATAGGGAAGGGATTAAATGTTTCGACTGGTTTTTTCAGAAAGACCGTATTCGGGCCGAATGATCTGAAAGACCTGGTGCCATCTGCAGGTATGCCCGGGGGCGATATGGCATTTTCAGCTGGGTTAGATGGCACGTTGCATGTACCGGCCGTGCCTACCGGGAGGATCACTGCGAGTACACCTGCCCAGGTTGCCGCATACCTTAATAAGGTAAAAGAAATAGAAGGCTTACCCTTTACACAGCAGTGGCGGAAAAGAATATTACACCTAAGTGGCGGAATACAACCCTTGGAGTTGACAACCTTTAAGCAATATCTCGAAGCCTTTGAGGAGGTGGCAGAAGGCCCCTACTATGGTGGCGATGTCACCACCATCAGCAAGAGAGAGCCCAACCCCGTTGAGTTGATTAACGTGTCGGAAGAAGTTAACGAAGGCGTCAATTTCATCACATTTTTTGGGCACTCCTCTCCGAGCACAATAGATATTGATATTGGATTTGCCAGTGATCCCGTATTAGGATATAATAACCCTGAGAAGTATCCCGGATTCTTAATTAATGGATGCAATGCAGGCGTATTCTTTTCCAATGGCACCGTCTTTGGTGAGGATTGGATATTGGCTGCAAACAAGGGTGCAAGAAGTTTTATTGCCCATAGCTCATTTGGCTTTGTTGGAACGTTAAGAACCTATACCCAATTGTTTTACGAAACGGGGTTTGGGGACTCAACATTCGTTAGAACCGGCATTGGTGATATTCAAAAAGAAGTGGGAAGAAAATATTTAGAAATCATTTCTCCGAGTATTTCCGCTATTACTCAAGTTCAGCAAATGATGCTGCTAGGCGATCCGGCTGTCAAACTTTTCGGTGCGCTCGCCCCAGACTATGAGACCAATGACAATGCAATTTATGTTGAGTCATTTGATGGCGGACCTGTTACCGCGCTATCGGATTCGTTCGCAATAAAGATCATCACAAATAATTTTGGGTCAGTCAGTAAAGCTTCAATGCCTGTACGCGTTACGCGTACCTTCAGCGATAACTCATCATTTGCATATGATTCGGTCTTTGCATCCCCGAGTGCCCTGGACACATTAACTTTTGTCATTAGACGCGAAGAGGGAGTGAGTGGCTTCGGAAGTAATGAATTCTTAGTTGAGTTGGACTATGGAAATAAAATTGACGAACTCAATGAGGATAATAATAATGGAAAGCTAAACCTTTTCATTCCGCTGAGTGGAACGCGCAACCTTATTCCGTCTCCGTTTGGAATTGTGAATGACACGAAGGTCACACTGAAATGGCAGAACACAGATTTACTTTCCAGTGAACGATCTTATGATTTGGAAGTTGATTCTCTTGATACATTTGAGAGTCCCTTTCTACAGCAATTTACTTTAACTGGTGGAGTCTTAAATCAAAAAGAAATAACACTTGCCTCCGATGATTCAACTGCATACTACTGGAGAACCAGGCTAACCGATCCACTGCAAGGCGAAAATGTAGAGTGGAGTACCTCTTCTTTCACTTACATTTCCAATGGAGACGAGGGTTGGGCCCAGGTTCATTTTCCTCAATTGAAAGACAATCCATCAATCGGTCTCGTAAAAGATTTCACCTCAAGGCAATTAAAGTTTGAAGAAACCCAGGCTTCAATTTTTGTTAACAACTTCGGGGCAAGTCATCCATCTCCTTCCACAACATCCTTTAAGGTTAACAATGTAGAGTATAATTTATCAACACAGGGTCAACCTTGTCGTAACAACACGATCAACTTTGTTGCATTCGATAAGACTACATTGGTGCCTTATGCTGGTATCCCATTTATTTTTCAGGATCCACGTACCTGTGGAAGGGAACCACAGGTGATTAATTCTTTTCTTCTTTCCGAAATCGAGACCGGACTAAATGATGATGTTATCAAAATGATTGACAACATCAACCTGAGTGACTCTGTAGTCATTTTTTCAATCGGTAACGCCAATTATCCTTCCTGGGGTTCCAACGTGGTGACTAAAATGGAGGAGTTGGGAATAAGTGCTGGGCAGCTATCTGGATTGGTGGCAGGGGAACCGGTTGTGATTTTTGGAAAAAAGGGTGCTGCACCGGGCACAGCTGTAATCAAGCAGGCAATTGCAACCCCCCATGTAGAGCAGGAATTGCAGGTAAGTGAGGTGCTGACGGGTAAGTATACTTCTGGTAAAATGACTTGTCGTTTAATCGGTCCGGCCGCAGAGTGGAGTAAGTTTGTTGCGTATACCCGTTGGGTTTCCGGATCGGATGATTTTTCCTTTAGCCTAACTGGTTTGAAACTCAATGGAGAAGAACAAACAATTGCAACAGGAGTTACTGGCGAGGTCGACTTATCATCAATTGATGCTGCCGATATTCCATTCCTAAGAATTGAGATGGATACTCAAGATGAAGTTGAACAATCGCCCGTACAATTGCATCAGTGGGTTATTAATTTTACGCCTGTAGCGGAAGGAGTGTTGCTGTACGATGGGCCAAAGGAACCTGAGAAAGTCGCTGAAGGAGAAGGTTGGAGTACAGCCTACTCCTTTGTGAATATCTCAGATAAACTCTTTTCTGATTCACTACGAGTAGATTTCAAAACTTTCAACAAGTTATCCAGAACCAGCAGCCCTGAGAGTACAAGGATATTTGCGCCAGGACCCGGTGAAACCACACATTTTTCATTCGAAGTAGAGACAAGGGGAAAAGTAGGGTTAAATGATGTGAATGTTACAGTGAATGATAAAATAGTTCCTGAACAGCTTTATGATAATAATGTCCTGGAACTGAACAATCATTTGGAAGTACTGAAGGATGGCATTAGTCCCATAGTTGATGTAACGTTTGATGGTAGGTATATAGTGGATAATGATTTTGTATCCACTCATCCATTGATCAATGCAAAAATTCGGGATGAGAACCGATTTGTGTTGAAAACGGATACCCTTGGAATGCGGATATTTCTGATGAAGCCCTGCGTGCAGACATCCTGCAATTTTGAACCAATATATTTTGGCAGCGAAGAAGTGAAGTGGAGCCCTGCGACTGAATCCACGGATTTTATTATCGAATTCCAGCCGTCACTTATTGACGGAGAATACCAACTAAGACTTGAAGTACAGGATGGTAGCAGCAATCAACCCGAAAATCCCTATCAGGTTCGATTCAATGTAAGTTCAGATGAAGCAATTGAATTTAACGAACCCTTTCCAAATCCTTCCGCTGGAAATGTCTTCTATAGATTTACGGCTTCTGGTCAAACGGCACCTGATACCTTTACACTTAGAGTTTACTCTCTGGACGGGCGTCTGGTGAAATCAATTACCCGAACAGATTCCGGTCTCCACATCGGCATCAACGAACTCATGTGGTCGGGAGATGATGAGGATGGAACTCCACAGCGGTCAGGGATGTACCTCTACCGGTTTTCAGTAGCCATGTCGGGCAAAGTGTATACTCAAAACGGCAAAATAATTTTGCAGCGCTAGTGGTGATGCCCGTTCGGGCCGTGTACGTGGCCGTGGGCTACCTCATCTGCAGTTGCCTCTCTGATCTCCATCACCTTCACTTGAAAATTTAATTCAACGCCCGCAAGAGGATGGTTTCCATCGACAGTCACATTTTCATTGCCTACCTCAGTTACGGTCACTACCTGTCCTTTTTGTGTGCTGAACTGCATTCCTGGCACCACTTCTTGCTCACCAAATGCTGTCCGCGGAACCTTCTGAATTAACTGATCATTTTTTTCTCCATAGCCCTTCTCAGGCGATATTTTTAGGTCAAATTCATCTCCGGTTGTCTTTCCTTCAAGGCCTTCTTCCATCCCGATGATCAGATTTCCATGACCGTGTAAATATTGAAGCGGATCTCTTCCTGAACTGGAATCAAGAACCTTTCCGCCATTGTCACGAAGGGTGTAATGGATTGATACGACTGCGTCCTGACTAATAATCATAGCTGTTAGTTTGAAATGAGTTTAAACAAATAACAGAGGAAGGAAAGTTGGCTTGGCCCTTGCCCACATATTATGATTCAAAGGTATGTAAATCATCAGGAATCTGAAATCATCTGAGGTCTTGATATAAGCGGTGTGGACTTCATAGTGAAAAACTGCTACTTTTAATACCAACAAAATAAGAACAGTTGAGCGATTTCATTAAGGACAAAGAATCGAACTACCACCAATTCGAAGCTGTATTTGACTTTGCTACTATTGGTATGGTGATTGTCAATTCAGATGGTGTGATCACCAACTTTAACAAATGTGCTGAACAGCAATTTGGGTACGGCAAAGATGAGGTAATCGGCAATGCCGTTGAGATGCTTTTGCCTGGATCGATCGCTGCCAGGCATGTGGGTCATCGTGAAGGTTTTGTTAAATCTCCATCCAACCGACCTATGGGGTCTGGGCGCGACTTATTTGCAAAAAGAAAGGACGGGACGGTGTTTCCGGTTGAAATAAGTTTGAGTAACTATAGTCGCAATGATGAGAGTTATGTTATTGCGTTTATTATTGATATAACAGTACGTAAAAACAATGAGATCGCTTTAAAGCAGTCAACCGAAAAGATTCAACAAATTAATGTTGAGCTTGAACAAAAGGTGGATGGTCGTACCAAAATGTTACGGGAAACGCTGGCTGAATTGGAAGGATCAAAAGAAGAGCTCAATGAGGCACTAAAGAAAGAAAGAGAATTAGGTGATTTAAAGTCCCGATTTGTGACCCTTGCGTCCCATGAGTTCAGAACTCCCTTAAGTACGATTCTCTCTTCC
>DAORAG010000005.1:0-25531 GCA_035344095.1 Cyclobacteriaceae bacterium
CTTTTCAGGATTTCAGACCGGTTGGTGCTCATTCCCGGAATACGCTATGAATACGTGAATGCCGCTGCTTCGGGCTATGGGAGTGTATCGAATGGAACACCGTTGTACTTACAAAATCAGGAGCGCGGCAGAGACTTCTTACTCGCTGGCATGGGTGCTGAGCTGAGTGTGTCCAAAACAACTCAACTCTATGCCAACATTACACAATCCTACCGACCCGTTCAGTTTGCCGATTTAACCGCTCCACCAACAACTGATGTAGTTGATCCCAATTTAGAAGACGCCAGTGGCTATAATTTTGATGTTGGGTACCGGGGTCAACTAAAGAACTTCTTGAAGTTTGACATGAGCGCTTTTCATTTGCAATACAATAACCGAATTGGCACAATCAAACAACTTCGACCGGATTTATCTTCTTACAATTTCCGGACTAACGTAGGTGGAAGTCGTGCCAATGGTCTGGAAGCATTTGCAGAGTACAACCTTTCAAAGTCACTCTCTGCCGATATTCGGCATGGCGAAGTCTCGATTTTCAGTTCGTATAGTTATAACCTTGCACAGTATAACAGCTTCAAAGTCATAACCCTTTCGGGAAACTCACTACAGGAAACAAATTACAAAGACAACAAGGTAGAGTATGCTCCCGAAAATATTTTAAGGTTTGGCCTGACATATTCAATCAAAAATGCTTTTGCCACGGTGCAATACAGCTACACCGATAAAGTCTATACAGATGCTAACAATACTGAATTGCCTACCGCCAACGGACAAAATGGAGCAATTCCATCCTATAGGATTATAGACCTCACTCTGGGTTGGAAACATAAAACAGGGCTGTCTTTAAAAACTGGCGTCAACAATTTGACTGATGCCATCTATTTCACCAGGAGGTCGGGCGGTTATCCAGGACCTGGCGTACTTCCCGCAGACGGCAGAACATTTTTCCTGACACTTGGATATCAAATGAATTAATGAGGCGATAGAATTCACTCCATTGGCAAGCATGAATTTTACAAATGAGAAGGCCTTGTTAAGAGCGAGGCAAGCCCTGCACGACAAAGACCACAAGAGTGTTAAATGAATAGAGCTGGCTACTCTTTCAGAAAATCGTCATTGAAACCCAGTAGCTCTTTCGGATGAACGCCAAGTCCAATCGCCAGGTCCATGAGGGTCGCAATGGTGATATTCACCTCTCCTTTTTCAAATTTCTTAATGTCGCTGTAGTCAACATCACATAAAACTGCCAATTGACGAAATGATAGCTTTTTAGCCTTTCTTATCTGGCTAAGCCGCTTTCCGAATTGAATCAAGGCTTCCTTTTTCTTCTTTCTCTGCATCGCTTTTATGCAGTTGAAAATTCAGCTTTGATTTTTCTGTATTCGTGGGTTAATAAACCCACATCCGGTATTGTAAAAAACGGAAGGTCATAATCCTTTATCTATGAAGTTTGCAACATTATGGGAATTTTTAAAGACGATGAGTAAAGACTCTTTTTGGCTCGATGTCAGAACAATCAGGTCCAATTGCATCCGGTAGTGATTGAGGATTTAATGCCGTAAGAATTGTCCGAAGTAAACTGAATTATTCAAAACAGACCATTGCCTACCTAGAAAAGGTTGGCTCAAAAAAACAATCTATCAACACGGTGAATAAGCTCGTGAGGTTTAATTTTTAACACCTCAGCTATTTTATAGATTGTATTGAGCGAGGGGTAATTCAACCCGCGTTCCAAATCTGAAAGGTAGGTTCGATCCATTTCAGCATAGTCTGCCAGCTCCTGCTGGCTCATCCCCCTTGATTCCCTAAGTTCACGGATAACAGTGCCAAATGCCTCTTTTAGATCCCTTTTCACAAGGGCAAGCTATCTGAGCGTACTTTCTTTACTTGTCGGATATATCCAACAATTCTTATATTTGATTTACAATGAGTCTTGACTTAGATGATAGCGAACTGGTGGTAAAAATTGGCCATGGCGACCGTAATGCATTCGCGGCAGCTTATACGAAATATGTGTCCGATTTATTTCGATTTGCCGCGAATACCATCACTGACAAAGAGGACTGCGAAGAAATTATTCAGGATGTGTTCGTGTCACTCTGGGAGCGCAGGGAGAACTTGGAAATAGACTCGCTCAAAGCGTACCTCTTTTCTTCGGTCAAATACAAAATCATCCGGTACATCAAACACCAGGCGGTTAAACGTAAGTATGAAGAACACTACCGCCACTTTGAAACGACCTTCACCCATCCAACCGAGCCGGATCAAGATGCCAACGTACTCCCCCTCAACACCCGGCTGGGAGAATCCCTCCAGGGCCTGCCGGCCCGCTGCCGTGAAGCCTTTCAATTGCGGCTGGAGCAAAACCTGACCAACACCGAAATCGCCCAGCGTATGCAGATCTCCAAGCGCACCGTGGAAGAGTACATGACCACGGCCTTTGCCCACCTGAGAAAATTCCGAAAGGAGATTTTGGGAGCGGAGTAGGTAGCCTGTCTACATTTAAAATACTATTTTCTCTGCTTGTAATCAGGCGCGGCAGATGACGACCTCGTTTTGAAAATATGCACGGTGCGCATATATATTTGTGGCAATTTTAAGACGACAAACCAGACAGTAATGAAACATTTGTTAACAGCGTTTTTGGCTCTGACTTTAATATTACTCGTTAACTGCGGACAGACGGTAGGAGAGAATGAAACTGCCAAAAGAATTGCCGGTTACCTTTCGAAGTTGGAAAGCGTTGGTTTCTACGGTTCTGTCTTGGTTGAATTGAACGGAGAGTTGATCCTTTCAAAAGGATACGGCTTTCGGAACATAGAAAAGCAAACCAGAAATTCGTCTGAAACAATATTTGACATTGGTTCGATTACAAAACAATTTACTGCGGCTGCAATTTTGAAGTTGGAAATGCAGGGCAAGCTTTCAACAGACGACAAAATTTCAAAGTTCTTTGACAACTTGCCTTTAGACAAGCAGAAAATAACAATCCATGACCTGCTTCGTCATCAATCAGGCTTAATAAGCAATGTCGGGAAGGATTATGACAAGATTAGCGAAGCCGAATTTTTAGACAAGGTATTTTCATCAGAATTGCAATTCGCAACAGGAACAAATTTTTCCTATTCTAATATTGGCTACAGTTTATTGGCTATGATTATTGAGAAAACCTCGAACAAAAGTTATGAAACCTATTTATATGAAAATTTATGGAAGCCCGCTGAAATGGAAATGACGGGTTACACAAGACCTGAATTTGATACAAATCTGGTTGCAGTAGGCTACTATAAGGACAATAGTGTTTGGGGCAAACCAACCGATAACGAATGGGATAAATCATCTCCATATTGGCACTTGAAAGGCAATGGCGGAATTCTTTCAACAACCGGAGACCTGTATAAATGGCATAGGTGTTTGATTACGGAACGCGTACTGTCAAAAGAAGCAAAGGAAAAATTATATCATCCGAAACTAAGACCCGAAGAAACCGAGAAATCTTATTACGCTTATGGATGGGACATCTCGGAAACGAACAGAAATACAACCCAGGTGTGGCACAATGGGACAAATAGAATTCTATATGCCGACTTTTTAAGATTTACGGATGAGGGAATTACGATGATAATGTTATCAAATAAGTCCCACCCAAATTTCACCAACTTAAATTTTGAAATAGCAAAAATCATTTTTGATCCAGGTTTTACTCCTGAAATTCCTGTGGCCGACAACGAAGAAAACCAAAATTTTACAAACCGAATTATTAAGACCATAGAAGAATTTGGTTTAGAAAAGGCAAAAGATGAGTACGCTAAAAGGAGTGAAACAGAACAACTTTTAGAATTTTTGATGAGAAATGAGGGTTTTAATCACATTGACAACGGTAAACCCGAAATTGCTATTCAGATTTTTGAACTGAATGTTTTTGTACACCCGAAATCAGCAAAAGCATTGCAAGGCTTAGGAGAAGGGTATATGGAAACAGGAAATAAAGAATTAGCGCTTAAGTACTTCAAAGAAAGTCTGATCATTAATTCTGATAATGGATTTGTGAACGAAATGATTAAAAGACTTGAAGAGTAGAAAAACAGCAAGTAATGGTTTCTGAACATTAGATAAGTGAAGATTTTATGAAAATCCCATAACTTTCTTTAAGATCCTTTATAGATGGGCATGAGATACGCTTACCTGATATCCCTAACCCGTCCTGATGTCATGCGACAAATCCCAAATGACAAAGGAACCCTCAATGATCCCCAAGGTTGAGACACCTTCGATGGGGAGCTGGGTTTACGAGGTTGACAAGTATGGTAACAAAACAGACCTTGTTTTTTTCTACCACACTAACCAATTGTTTCAAACAGCACGGGATGGCAGCATTCAAAACCTCGTTTTTATCCGTGAAGGAGACAAGGTGTTTGAGGTAAGCAAAAGCGGAGAAAAGACGCATAAGGTGTTTCTGATCGAACAGGATCAGCACGCTTATGAAGTGATGCCCGTTGGAAAAAGAGGCAGAAAGGTATTCACCAAAGTTGAAAACCTGATCTTTGATACACGGGCTGATGGCAACAGGAACCGCGTGGTCTTCATGCTTCAACAGGGAGAATGCATAGGTCAACTCCAAAAGCGAGTAAGAAGAAAACCGTTCTTATTGAAATAGGCCTTGGCCGACTACGTGTTGCACAGGCCCAAGGTCACTTAACTTCAACAAGGCCGCACTTTTGCGTACCTTCAACCATCCATTAAGTTCTTCAGGCTATGGAAAAATCGGATTTTGACCGTCTGCTGCAACGCTACCTCACCGGACAAGTGTCGGATGCTGAAAAAGCCAGCCTCGAAGCATGGCTGGAGGTGATGAAAACGGAGAACACCACCAACCTCGAACTTACCCCCGAAGAGGAACAACTGCTCTTTCAGAAAATTACCGCTACGGTAGACAGCGGCAAGCCGGTTACGGAGTTCATCCCCAACCAGATCAAACGACAAAGAGCCAATCGATGGTTCCTCCGCGTGGCAGCATCCATACTACTCCTGATGGCAGCATCTTTCTTAGTCTGGCAATGGATGAAGCGGGACATCCAAGAGGAAGTGCTTGCTGCGACTGCAGTAGATAAAATGATCTTGAATGACGGCAGCCTGGTGTGGGTAAAGGGCAGTAGCAAATTGGCCTACTTCGAGAAGGATAATGGTCAGACACGCTATGCAGAATTGACAGGCGAAGCACTGTTTGAAGTAGCAAAAGACCCCAACCGCCCGTTTGTGATTCAATGCCGGGAAGTATCCATAAAAGTACTCGGAACGAGTTTCAACCTCCGAGCGAATCAGGACAGCGTTGTGCTGAAAGTATTAACTGGCAAAGTAACCGTGAGCGCCATCGCTGACAACAAGACCCTGCAGGTAGAGCCGTTTCAGGAAGTTATCTATACCCGTGGGCACTGGAAGCAATCCACGTTTGGGGAAAAGGAAGCAACTGCCATGGCCACCAATACGGAATATGACATGCGGTTTGAGAACAATACGCTTGGTGAAGTGCTCGCTCGGCTGGAGAGTAAATTCGATGTAAGAATCAAGGCCACTGAAGAATCAGCAAAGAACTGCCGACTCACAGCTGACCTCACGGATCACTCGCTTGAGACTTCCTTGCAACTGATAACGGAGGTCTTGACCGTCACGGTTACCAAACAGAACTCGACTATTGTCGTTAACGGAAAGGGCTGCCTGTGAAAACACCTCTTCCCGATATACGCGCTCGGTGCATCGCCACCAACTTCTGACGAAATAAGCAGTCACAAACGACTGGTTGTATAACATAAAGAGTCGAACAAGAACGACTACCAGAACCTTTTTGCCTAAAAAGAAAGAACAATGAAACCTACCTACACCCAAACCACAAGAGCATTTTGGTCAACAATGTTGAGCCTAGTCCTCTCATCATACGTTGCCGCTCATCCCTCCAATATTTTGGACAAGGAAATATCACTCAACCTGCTTGATCAACCCATGGAACGGATATTGAAACGAATTGAAACAGTGGCGGAAATTAGTTTCATGTATAGCCCCAATCATGTCAATATCGAAGAAGTGATATCGCTTCAAGTAAACAACCGCAAGCTCAAAGAGGTACTGGACGAACTCTTCGCACCACGAAGCATTCGCTACAAGGTACACGAAGGAACCAACACCATCACACTGAACAAGGATGCCAAATCGATAGAAAAATCCGGGGAAAGAAAATTTCAGCCGGAACAGAAGGATCGGCAACGGGTGATGGGGAGGATCACCGATGTTGCCAATGGTACGCCCATGGCCGGAGTGAACATCATTATAAAGGGTACAACACAAGGCACCACCTCTGATGCAGAAGGAGCGTTCGCCCTAGAGGCAGAACAAGAAGACATATTAGTGTTCTCCTTCATTGGCTATCAAACAATAGAAATCAGAGTGGGCAATCAAACCACGATAGACGTGCAATTGACAGAAGATATACAAAGCCTTAAAGAAGTGATTGTGAACGCTGGCTACTACAAGGTAAAAGAACACGAACAAACAGGCAATATCGCAAAGCTCGGATCGGAAGAAATTGAAAAGCAACCAGTCAACAACCCGCTTCAGGCAATGCAAGGTCGAATGGCCGGTGTCTACATACAACAACAATCTGGCGTGCCCGGAGGTGCTTTCAACATTCAGATACGCGGTCAAAACAGCCTTCGAAATTCTGTGGCCGATAATGGCAATCGGCCCTTATACATTATTGATGGGGTTCCATTCAATTCCACTCCACTGGGTTCATCCGCAAGCGCTAACATTATTGATGGCGGCAATCCGCTGAACACACTAAACCCCGCAGATATTGAAAGTATTGAAATCCTGAAAGACGCAGATGCGACAGCCATCTACGGCTCGCGTGGGGCGAATGGCGTGGTGTTAATAACTACGAAAGGAGGAAAATCAGGTAAAACCGAATTCACCTTCAACTACTACGAAGGCTGGGGTGAAGCCAACCGCACATTGGATCTGCTAAACACCCAGCAATACCTCACCATGCGAAATGAAGCCTTCGCCAACGATCAGGTGGTACCAGGCACATTCTACTCCGATCATGATCTGTTGTCATGGGATCAAACTCGATACACGGATTGGCAAAAGGAGTTGCTGGGCGGCACAGCACGAATGACCAATGCACAAGTTTCCATTGCCGGTGGCTCTGAGCAAACACAATTCCTGATTGCCGGTGGCTTGCTGAAAGAGTCAACAGTCTTTCCAGGAGACTTTGCCAACAAGAAATACTCGGGAAATTTTAAGGTCAATCACCAATCAGTCAACAATAAACTGAGCATCGACTTTTCAGCTTACTACCTGACAGATAACAACACCCTGCCGCTGGTTGACCTGACAGGACAAGCCTTGCTACTACCACCTAATGCGCCATCTGTTTTCACCGATGACGGAGAGTTGAACTGGGAAAACTCCACATGGCGGAATCCCTTGACATTCACGAGAAAAGATTTTGAAACAAAGACCACCAACCTGTTAAGCAACACGATCATCGCCTACAAAGTCTTTCCCACATTGCAGGCGAAGGTCAACATTGGATACGCTAATGTAAGGATGGATGAATATTCCTCCAATCCCAAAGCATCATTCGATCCGAATCTGACAACCGTCTCATCTGCCACCTTCGCGGATAGAAAAATTCAGACATGGATAACAGAACCCACGTTGGAGTATTCCATCCCATTGGGCGAAGGCACACTGACAGCGCTCATGGGCACTACACTTCAGGGAAGTGACAATGCCGCCACCAACCTTTCAGCAAGCGGTTTTACCAGCGATGCGTTGCTGCGTAACCCGCAGGCTGCATCAATAGTCACGGTCGAGTCTGTAACACAGTCAGAATACTGGTACAGCGCCATGTTCGGAAGGATCAACTACAACTGGAAGGGCAAGTACCTGGCTAACCTGACAGGACGAAGGGACGCTTCCAGTCGATTTGGACCCGGGAAACAGTTTGCCAACTTTGGTGCCATTGGAGCAGCGTGGGTTTTTTCGGAAGAACCCTGGATGAAGAATAACCCGCTTTCATTTGGAAAAATTCGGGCAAGCCTGGGCACAACCGGCAGTGATCAGATTGCAGACTACGGTTACACCGACTTGTGGGCATCGACAGTTTATAGCTACGATGGCAGTGCCGGACTGTATCCGCTCAACCTGGCTAACCCGGATTATGGATGGGAAGAAAACAGGAAATGGGAAGTAGCACTTGAAGCAGGCCTCTGGAAAGATCGACTCAACGTAAGTGTAAGTTATTATAACCACCGCTCAGGCAATCAACTTGTCGGTGTACCGTTGCCGGGTACCACGGGATTCTTCAACGTACAGGCCAACCTGCCTGCTGAAGTGAAAAATACAGGTGTTGAAGGGGTATTGTCATCTTCACCCATAGAGACGAAAGATTTTACGTGGACGACTTCAGTCAACATTACATTCCCAAGAAATGAATTGGTGTCGTTTCCGGATATTGAAAATTCAACATTTGCATTCGACTACATCGTTGGGAAGCCCCTGACAGTACAACCATCATTTGGATACACGGGAGTAAATCCCGAAACCGGGGTTTACGAACACCGCGATGTAAACAACGATGGTGGCCTAACATTCGAAGATGACCTTTTGGGCAACAAATCGGTGGCACAGAATTTCTTCGGTGGTTTTCAAAACACCTTTCGCTACAAAGGCTTGTCACTGGATGTGTTCGTTCAATTTGTCAGTCAGACAGGTAGGAATTATCTATTTTACTTTTTCGACAGACCGGGAGCCGCAACCAACCAGCCGGTATGGGTATTGGATCGTTGGCAAAGCCCAGGCGATCAGGCACCCATTGGACAATTCACACAAGGTTTTGGCGATGCTTTTCTGGGAAACCTGTTCAACAGCTACAGCGACAACCGGTTTGGAGATGCATCCTTTGTTCGGCTGAAGAACGTGTCACTGTCCTACCGCTTTCCATCCAGCTTGTTACAGAAGACAGCTTTGCAACAAGCCCGCTTGTATGTGCAGGCACAGAACCTTGCCACCTTCACCAACTACCAGGGACTGGATCCTGAAAATCAAAGCGCCACACTGCCTCCATTAAGGATGATTACAATTGGTGCTTCCATAACATTTTAACACCACCACCATGAAAAAGATTTTTACATCAACCAGACTATCGCTGAGCATCATCCTGATAATTACTCTCAGCGCATGCGAAGATTTTGTGACACTTGACCCTCCACAAACAACACTTTCAACAGCCACCGTATTTAAAGACGAAGCCACAGCAAAGTCTGCGGTCAACAGGATTTACATTGACATGGTGCAATACTCAGAGAGTTTTTTTGCTGGAACAACCAGTTTGAACAACATGGGTGGCCTTTCTGCTGATGAATTAGATAACTACAGCAGCTTTAATGAGCTGGCCCCATTTGCGGCAAACGAGGTGACTCCCCTTAACCCAAACCTGATGTCGAAATGGAATAATATCTATAACCTGATATATCAGACAAATGCGGTGATGCGGGGATTAAGTGAGTCAACTGCCATCGATGAGTTGAGCAAAAATCAACTGCTTGGTGAGGCACTTTTTATGAGGGCTTACTTTCATCTTCTATTGGTAAGCTTTTGGGGTGATGTCCCTTGGGTTACTTCTACCGATTATCTAATAAATGCCAAGTTAAGTCGGTCTCCGGCAATAGAGGTGTATCAAAATATCATAGAAGACTTGGTGGAAGCGAAGAACTTGCTCCCCGCAGAAGCACCTCAGCACATTCGTCCTACCAAAGTCGCAGCTTCTGCGTTGCTTGCTCGCGTCTACCTCTATACACAAAACTATGGTGCAGCAGAAGCAGAGGCGAGTTTAGTGATGGTGCAAGTTCAGTTAGAAGAGGATTTGAGTAGCGTATTCTTGATTGAAAGCGCTGAAATCATATTCCAACTTCAATCTATAACTCCACGTATCAACACATGGGACGGAAATTCATACGTGTTGATTTCAGCACCTCAAGATCTGGCTCTAAAAGTATCCTTCATACAAGCGTTCGAACCGGGTGATCTGCGACAGCAAGCATGGACAAATAGTTTTACGGATGGAGTCGAAATCTGGTACTACCCCTTTAAGTACAAAGTAAGAACACTACCCGATGCCAACTCATCCAAGACAGAGTTTCAGGTTTTGCTGCGGGCAAGCGAAATGTATTTGATTCGAGCGGAAGCACGAGCCAACCTGGATAACATTGCAGGTGCATCTGAAGATTTGAATGCCATCCGGACACGCGCAGGGTTGCCAGTAACAAATGCAACCGACAAGAATTCGATGCTCCTTGCCATTGAACATGAACGCAGGTTTGAATTGTTCACTGAGAACGGGCATCGCTGGCTCGACTTAAAACGCACCAACAGATTAGATGCCGTAATTGGTTCACTGAAACCCGGATGGCAGCCGACCGATGCGCTGTTTCCAATTCCTCAATTTGAACGAAATCGAAATTCAAACATCTCACAAAATCCTGGTTATTGAAGGCCATGAGAGTAATTCTAATAAGTATGTTTGCATTTTCATGCAGCATCGCACTGGCGCAACGATCTGCGGCTTTTATCCTCACGGCTGATCGCCCAGATAGCATCTACATTTCGTTTAATCGGGAACCGGTCTTTAATGAAAGCCTGATGGGAGATGCATTCACTACTATACAAGTTCAACCTGACCCAGTAGTTATCAAATTTGATAATGTTACAAAACTATCGCGATTATCAGTGACAAGTTACAGTTGGACAGGGAACTTCATTGGAACGGATTGGATAGTTGAACCCGGAGACAGTGTTCACATCCACATCAATTTTCAAACAACAAATCCATCGGTGAATTTTAAGGGTCACGGCTCTGCCAAGTACAAGTTAGCATTTGAAACTCGCAAATTAGATGAACAAATTAGGGCGACAGAGTTTGAGGTCTATGATAATGTGAAGTCACATGATCAAGCCTATCGTGATGTCGATTCGATTGAATTACAATATTTGAATAAGGTAAAGGCAAAAAGAAAGTCACTCTCACCTCATGTGTATCGAACTTGGGTAGCTGATATTCAAAACATAGCTGATTTCTCGCGGCTAAGAATTCAAAGTCACCAGTGGACAGTTGATCCAAAAGCTCGACAAACTATTCATAAGCGCTTATTTGAAACTCCTGATAACATTGATCCAACTATCGGACTAGTGAGTAGAGCCTTAATCAAGTACCGTTATGAGCGTATAAAATGGTTGACGCTTTCTGCACGAGATGAAAATTACAAGTACTATGATGTTCAATTCACAGAGAAAATAACTTTCAAGGAAATATTTTTTGAGCTAAAAAAACAGCCGGACCCAGATCGCGAATTTCTGATGGTATTTAGTTTACTAAATCTCCATGAGAATCAAATGACTTTCGGAGAAACCGCACCGGATGTGTTAGAAACATGCCTGTCATTTGCAGAAGAAACGATAAGTAACGCCTATTTAAAGAAAATATTAGACCAATTTTCAAAAAGAGTAAGACCAGGTTCCGTAGTTTCAACTTTGGTTACGATAAAAGAAAATGGTGACACACTCAAACTTTCCGATTTCCGCGGAAAAAAAGTAATACTAGACCGATGGGTAGCGGATTGTGCGCCATGTCTAAAATTTAAATCAGATTTAATCAACAACATTCTACCTGCATTAAAAGGTAGGAATGATATCGTTATCTGGAGCGTGGGAAGTGTGCGTGATTTTGAGTTGTGGAAAAAATTACTTCACAGGAATAGCCATCCCGACTTTATTTCAAGTTGGTTAAATGGTGGCAATTCAAGTAACTCTTGGGAGGCTGAATACAAGATTAGCGTATCGCCATTCATTATGATAATTGATGAGGATGGTAAGCTTATTAGCAGTACGGTCCAAAAGACTGAGACTATCATGGCTATACTTGGGATTCCTAAAATGTAAGAGGTTGATGATTTTCCTCACCAACCTCTATACCCCAATGACTTTTAATTTTTCTTTGGCGTAACTGGAGTACCAGTGCAGGATGAATTATTGAAGTAAGTATATCCCGATTCTCCGCAAGGATTAGGAGCAGTCAGAAGACAGGCAGTGGGAGCACAAATACCTCCCATATTTGGCTTGCGCCAAACTTCTGTCACCAACATTTTCTTAGAGGACGTGGCGAAAGCTGCGCCCAACGCCAACATGAACACCACCATCGACAATACCATTGAAATCTTTTTCATAACGTGTAGAATTAAGTGAACGGCCTACTCTTTTTTACAGGTTTTCGGCCAATACCCCTGTTACCGATCAGTATATCTTCTCAGGACACAGCTACCATGCGCTGATCCCGATAATGCCAAACCAATACAAGGCTGTTCAAGGCAAAAACAACCACATTAAAAACCAGGTGCTGCTCCCAGGTCATCGCTTCCAGCACACCACCACAAGAACAAGGCACATGACTGGCAACGGTTAGAATGGTAGTCACGTAAAGCGTAAACAAAAACATCAATGCCCAACTGGCATACAAGCCGGCCAAACGCATACCCGGAATGGCCAGCATCAATGCTACTAAAAACTCCGTAAGCGGAATCAACCAGCCAACAGGCTGAACAAAAGGAGGAAGTAAAGGCGATAAGCCTAACTGCACCACAAACAACGGGTACGTCAACATCTTGGAAGCTGCCGTGTAGGCAAACAGGATGATCAGCAGGTACCGGATAATTTCGGAGACAACAAGACGGCTCATAACAAGTGGGCGCGTTTCATGGGTTGAAGATAGGAGCAGGAACCTCAGGAATTGATTGCCGAAAATTCAAAACCCTCATTGTCTTAGGATAAGAAAGGACTTACCCAATGTTAAGAGTCGCCCCTGTGTTCCCTTTTCATGCGACTGAGGGATTGTGGCGTAATACCCAGGAAGGAAGCGATAAATTCTTGCGACACCTTTTGCTCCAGATTTGGAAATTGCTGAACTAATTTTTGAAATCGGTGCCAGGCGGTTCGATGCTGGACATCATACAGCCGCGAACGCAGTGAAGTGTAATATCGGCCCAGCACGATCCGGTAAAGAAGTTGAGCATCTGAATAGGTTTCTAATAGTTGACGGAAAGAATTACGACTGAGACACCAGACATCACTCGGCTCAACCAGCTGGACAAACTCGATGGACGATGAGCGTTCAAAACATCCCTGTGGGTTCAGGATGATATCGCCGGCACCCCAAAAGGAGTGAATTTTCCGTTGACCCTCATCAAACAAGAATCCTACGGCAAATCCAGCTTGAATCAAGTAGATGAATTCTGCGGGACGTGGGGCCTCAAGAAGAAAGTGACTTTTCGGTAACGAGAGATAAGTGACCTCTTGCCGAAGTGCAGATTTGAATGAATCACTCAAGGAGGAAGAATAATGGGATAAACCGGCCTCAAGCAACTTCGTGTCCATGGGGAATGGCATTTTTATCTACTCTCCAAAAGAATGGGCACCCCTATGTTTCGAGCAGGAAAAAATTTTACGAGGGGTTCCAGAACCCCTGCAACTGTTTTGAGAAGCATCGGAAGCGTTGTTTTGTCACATCAACGCGAAAGCAATGGCTGCAAACATCATCACAACGGAAGACCTTGCGCAGTTTAAAACTGAGCTGCTGGAGGAGATTCGAGGAATTGTGCTGCAACGTCAAACCCAACCCATGCGCAAGTGGCTGAAGTCCCATGAGGTAATGAGGTTATTGACTATCTCACCCGGCACCTTACAACACCTTCGGATAAGTGGCGTTTTGCCCTTTACAAAAATCGGGGCCGTTATTTTCTACGACTACGAGGACATCCAAAGAATGCTGGAGGAACATAAATCACACAAGTCGTTGAAGAACCACAAGGCTTTAACAGTTCCTCAACGATACAACCCTAAATCCTGACAGACATGACCACTTACTTTTCACACGTGTATTCAATTGTTTTCAGCAAACCACAGCATTGTCAATTGAACCCCGTCAAATAACAACCCAAAATCCTAAATGACTAAGAACATGATAACCCTTAAGCACACACTCCATCCAATCCTCGACCCTGACTTCGTCGTGTCAGCAAGATGTATTTTCGTATCCGAAAATAATCTTGTATCCATAACACATTCCAATAGCCAACGGTCGCTGCGGAACTTGCTCCCTTACTTAATAATGACTTTCTGATGGCCCGAAGAAAGTCACGATACCCCGAACAATTGCTTACCCGACACATTCAAACCAAGGTGACAGAAGAGGCCTACCTTAGGCTCGATCAACTAAGGGCCAAGAGCGACTGCCGAACGCTTGGAGAGCTGGCACGAAGGATTCTCTCAAAAGAAAAAATTACACTCTTCCACAAAGATGCCTCCCTCGATGGACCGATGGAAGAACTGACTTCTATCCGCAAGGAACTCAACAGCATTGGGGTAAACATCAATCAAATCACACACGACTTTCATGTATCCCAAAACGACAGCAATAAGAATTATCAGGCGCTGCGGGCAGTAGAAGAATACAAAAAAGTAGGGCTTCGGGTAGACCGGCTCCTGGAGATGGTCTCACAACTTTCACAAAAATGGTTGCTAAAGTGATTAGCGGAAAAAGTATACGAGGGGCACTCAATTACAACGAGAACAAGGTCAAGGCCGGAAAAGCCTCATGCCTGATGGCCCACAAATTTGGGAGTGAGGCGGGCGAGCTCTCCTTCACAAATAAACTGAACCGTTTTCAAAAACTGATGGAACGAAATCCAAAAGCAAAAACTAATGCATTGCATATCTCCTTGAATTTTGACATCACGGAAAAAATTGAACGCAACGTGCTGAAGGCAATAGCCCAAAACTATATGGAACGAATCGGTTTTGGAGACCAGCCGTATTTGGTATACCAACATACAGATGCTGCGCATCCCCATATTCATATTGTGTCAACGCTCATTCAATCAAATGCAAAACGCATTGACATCCATAACCTGGGGCGCACGAAGTCGGAAATGGCGCGCAAAGCGATTGAGAAAGAGTTTAATCTCGTGCAGGCCGAAAGCAAATCCAACAAGAGACCAGAACTACGACCGATCGAAGCGTACAAAGCCATTTATGGGAAATCAGAGACCAAGCGTTCCATTACCAACACGGTACGATGGGTGACTCAAAAATATAAGTATACCTCCCTACCAGAACTGAATGCAGTCCTTCGGCAGTTCAATGTCACGGCCGATCGTGGTCGCGAGGAGACGCAGATGTTTAAAAAGAAAGGCCTGCAATATACCCTGCTGGACAAGAAGGGAAAGAAGGTGGGCATTCCAATAAAAGCCAGCGCAATTTATGGTAAGCCAACATTGCCTTGGCTGGAAAGACAATTCAAACTTAACGAAGCCTTGCGCGAGCCTTTTAAAGATCAGGTAAGGCAACGGGTTGACAAAGCTTTAAAAACGGCAAAAAATATATCAGACTTTGAGCGCACACTGCTGGGCTCAGGCGTAGTTACCGTGTTGCGAAAAAACGATGAAGGCCGCATCTATGGAATCACCTTCGTTGACAACAACAATAAAGTGGTCTTCAACGGAAGTCGCCTCGGTAAAGGCTATGGTGCGAAAGCACTTTTATCGCGTTTGAACATAGACACGGCATCAGGAGCAGGTAGTTCAGCACCAAGTACATCTTCTTCAGCGGACACCGAACCCGTTCAGGAATCGTCAATGGAGCAGATGATTGCTGACCTGACGGAGGCAAGGCAAATGGATTTCTCGACACCCGATTCCCTGAAACGCAAACACAGAAAGAAGAAACGAAAATCCAGATCAGTTTAGCAAAGTCTTCGCGATACTAACTACTCGATACTACCATGAACACCGGGGAAAACGAACAGGCACTACGAAGCATCATCGACTTCCTGCGATGGATGAGCATCATCTTGTTGCTGATTCACTTCTACTATTTCTGTCACTCGGTGCTGGAACAATGGCAACTCACCTGGCACTGGGTGGACAAAATTCTTTTAGCACTTAAGCCGACCGGGTTCTATAAAGGCCACCTCCCATCCAAGACGATGATCGTACTTATGCTTGTGATTTCACTCATTGGGGCAAAAGGTAAAAAGAGTGAAAAAGTAAACAGGATCTATCTCGCCGCAACAATATTCGCGGGGCTTGTCGTGTTCTTTTCAAGTCATTTCATTTTTTTACTGAAGCAAGATGCTCAGGTACTAGTGGTTGTTTACCTGGCCATCACCACCGTAGGCTATCTGCTCATACTGGCAGGAGGTACCCGGCTCTCCCGGCTTATCGGTTTGCGGTTTAAGAAAGACATCTTCAACAAGGACAACGAGTCCTTTCCCCAGGAGGAGCGACTGATTGAGAATGAATACTCCATCAACCTTCCGGCAGCCTATAATTTGAAAGGTAAAATCCGAAGAAGTTGGATCAATGTCATCAATCCCTTCCGTTCGCTACTCGTCATCGGAACACCAGGTGCCGGTAAATCTTACTTTGTCATCCGCCACATCATCACCCAACACTTGCGAAAGGGTTTTACCATGTTCATTTACGACTTTAAGTTCGATGACCTTTCACGCATTGCATACAACAACTTGCGCAGGTATAGCCATCATTTTAAAGCAACACCGAGCTTTTATGTGATCAACTTTGAAGATCTGTCACGCTCCCACCGATGCAATCCGCTGGACCCGTCAACCATGGAGGACATCACAGACGCCACAGAGTCTTCCCGAACAATCATGCTGGGCCTGAATCGTGACTGGATCAAGAAGCAAGGCGACTTTTTCGTAGAATCTCCCATCAACTTTGTTACCGCCATCATCTGGTTCTTACGCAAATACGAGGATGGTAAATACTGCACGTTACCACACGTAATTGAATTAATGCAATTGGAGTACCCGGTGCTCTTTAAGCTGCTCCGAACAGAACCGGAAATCGAAGTACTGATAAATCCGTTTGAGTCTGCATTCCGAAACGAGGCCATGGAACAACTCGAGGGCCAGATCGCCAGTGCGAAAATCGGAATGGCCCGCCTTTCGTCACCTCAACTCTATTACGTGCTATCAGGTAATGACTTCACACTCGACATCAACAACGCCAACGATCCCAAGGTCGTCTGCATGGGCAATAACCCACAAAAACAACAGATATATGGTGCCGTACTCTCCTTGTATATAAGTCGTGTCATCAAACTGGTGAACAAGAAAAACCAACTTAAAAGCAGCCTTGTCTTTGACGAGTTTCCCACGATCTATTTCAACGGCATCGACAGCCTCATTGCGACAGCTCGTTCAAACAAGGTAGCCACCACACTCGCGGTACAAGACTATAGTCAATTGAAAAAGGACTACGGCAGAGAACAAGCTGAAGTAATCATGAACATTGTGGGCAATGTAATTAGCGGTCAGGTCGTGGGGGAAACATCAAAACTGCTCTCCGAGCGGTTTGGCAAGATTGTACAGGAAAGGGAAAGCATCTCCATCAATGCATCCGATACATCTTTCAGCCGCTCAACTCAATTGGACGCGGCTATACCTCCATCGAAAATCGCTTCACTGTCATCCGGTGAATTTGTAGGAACAGTGGCCGATGATCCTCAGCAAAAGATTGAACTCAAAACTTTTCATGCCGCGATTATTAACGACCACGAAGCGATCCACCGGGAGGAAAGTAATTATAAACGCATTCCGACCATCCGAAACATCACTCAGGAAGAAATACAAAAAAACTACTTCCGCATAAAAGAAGACATCCGGGAAATTATTGAAGATAAACTATCCTAAACATGAAGCACACGGAATTGAACAATGACCAGGTATTGGCCAACCTGCACAAAAAACTGGAGCTTATTCACCGCGATCATCGAGATCCTCTATTGAAAGCGCGAGCCTCCTATGAACTGACAAAAGAAATTACTACGCAACTAGTGAGGACAAACCCAGTCGGGAAAGATAGAGTGAACTTTAATAAAATCATATTTCCAAAATTTCTCTCGCTATTGATCTACTACCACAACGAGATTGTGATTCGGTCAGGAGAACCGGTGGGCAAGCCTCGACAGAAAATCAAATATTTCAATCGCCTGATAAAGAAAATACAATCGTTTTATAGTGAGCACAGCCACTTAATCAGCTACTGCAGGTCAGGATCAATAGAGCAAGATCAAGTTCTCTTCGATCATGATTTTCACGATCAAATTCTTCTTGATGCAAACCCTGTATACATCTGGTCAAAATACCTGGCCAATCAAAAATTAACAGCCCTTATCTTCAAAGAACTGGAGAAATTAAATGGCCAACAGGAACCCAGCCAATTAAGTTGGACAGCCCCAAAGACCAGTCTGATTGAATTGATGTATGCGCTCCATGCTAATAAAGTCTTTAACGATGGTGAGGCTGACTTGAAACTAATTGCAAACGCACTGGAGCAGCAATTCTCGGTGAGCCTTGGCAATTACTACAGGGTATTTCAAGACATCCGTCAACGCAAAATGAATCAAACGGTTTTCCTTGATCAACTCAAGGAGAAATTTTTACAACGCGTACACGAACTAGAATAATGAAATGTTGCAACAGTCCTATGTCTAACATCTAACGTCTTTGTCATGATCGATATCCCCAACCTCCATTTACCTATTGCCGCCATCATTCTGGCTCAACTGAATGGACTGTCACCGAATCGAAAACATGAAGTGCTCAACGGCCACTCTGAGGATGACTTCGTAAGCGACCGGGTTGACATCTTTCTCGAAGAACTGGACAGCGCATTGTTGGCAGGCTACGATGAACTAGGCGCAAAAGAACTGGCCCTCAAAGCGTGCCTAGACGGAATTGCAGATGAATAACGGTGCCAGGAAACAGGCATATCAAAGTGTTATTCGCGCGCTAAAGAACCCTGGCTCCGGAGACATAGTTGACCTGACATCATTTACAGGTTTTGGCGCGTGGAAAGAGCTGCTCTTGCCACTAGATGATAAAACGTCATGGACACAGGAGGATTTGCGCATGGAACCGCTGGTTCAAGAATTCATTGAAACACTCAAGACAAATTTCCCCGACAAGCATGAGCAGATGCTGGCAAGCCTTCGAAATGCTACGTTGTCATCCTTCTATACACCACCCTCCATTGCTGAACCAATCGCGAAAGCAATTAAGGAAAACACCCTCCGCATAGACTCCATACTGGAACCATCGGCAGGAACCGGCAACTTTGTTGCATCATTAAAAAAGGAATTTCCTGGAGCACGGATCACCGCCATTGAGAAGGATCTACTTTCAGCAACCCTGCTGCAACAACAACATCCCGATATTGAAACACTTCACTCCGGATTTGAAAATTTCTCCAATAGGAAGTTTGATGTAGTTGTCAGCAACATTCCTTTTGGCAACGTGAGCGTCTTTGATGATGCCATGTTTCGGGAAGCAATACCCGTAAAGATCAAATCCACTACACGTATCCACAACTACTTTTTTGTAAAAGCACTCGACAACCTGAAAGAAGAGGGCTTGTTGGCCTTCATTACAACCAATGGAGTGATGGATACACCTGCTAACAAAGAAATTCGGGAATACCTGATGAAGAAATCAGACTTGGTTACAGCCATTCGGCTTCCAAACAATGCCTTTGAATCTGCCGGTACATCACCTGTTACTGACATTATCCTGCTTCGTAGGCAAATTTCAAAAAAGAACCTCGCTCCTCATGAACGCGAATTTGTCAATTCGGAAAAGATATTGGCCCCCGATGAGGGAAATCTATCGGTGGAAATAAACATAAATACATATTTTAAAAACAGACCAGATCAAGTGTTAGGTAAAATTATGGCTGGTGGTCAGTACCGGGGTGATGCGCTGGATGTAAAGCCATTTGATAACTGGACGCTCCATGAACTATCTCAACGAATTGGGTCTATGCTGTCAACGGCCCTGAAGACCAACGCCCAGACGCCTCATGAAAACAAATCATCACGTAATGTCAGTGAATTCCAGCAACCAGACCGGCAGGGTCAGTTGCTATCTCCGGCACACCCCGACTACCCACTCCTCAAACCGGGTAACCTACTGATTCATCAGGGAAAGGTAGCAACCATTGAAGTACAAGGCCGGGATCGGATCATCTCTCCGATCGATGCGATCAAAGATGTGGAACGGGCTTTCTTGTTCACACAACTGAGGAATACACTGAACCGGTTGATACAATCGGAGCAAGAAAACGATGAATTGGAGATGAACCATCAGCGAAAGGAGCTCAACGCTCAGTACGATCTTTTCACATTTCGTTATGGCACCGTCAACAGCACCGCGAATAGAAAACTATGTTTGTTTGACGCTGAAGGATTCAAACTACTCGCCCTCGAAAAACAAACCAATGGACACTATGAAAAGGCTGATATTTTCACTGAACAAGTCAATAACAAGCCAGCCACAGCCGTTCAGCCTGAATCACTAAAAGATGCGTTACTGCTATCACTAAACATGTTCAACAGCGTCAACACCGAGTACATGGCCTCAATACTGATGAAGGAACGAACGGACGTAATTAGGCAGGGACTTGACGAAGAACTAATCTTCAGAAGCCTCTCGCGACAAAAGGAGCCCTATGTAACCAAAGACGAATTCTTAAGCGGAAATATCGTCAGGAAACTAAAAGCATTTGAACACGTTCTCTCGCATCCCGAGGAGCGAAACAAATATCAAGACCTTACCGACCAGGATATTGAGCACCATCTGGAACGGCTGCGGACGGCTCAGCCCGTGTTTTTGAAACATGAACTTATCGACATCAATATCGGAGAACGATGGATACCCAATGATATCTATGAAGCATTTGCGCGTGACCTCTTTAAAGAATTCGCAGAAGTAAAATACCTTGAATCAACAGATACTTTCCTGGTAAACGTTAAAGGATATAGCAACGAAGAAAATATTACGTATGCCGCCACAACCCACAACGGGAAAATTGCCGGCAGCAAAATCATGGAGTATGCCATGGCGGACACACAACCGTACTTGCAGATAAAAATCTCCGATGATCCACCTCAATACAAACCGGACCTGGACGGCATGAAGAATGTAGAAATGAAGATTCGCGAGGTAAAGGAAGCTTTCGAAAAGTTCATTAATGACCAACTGCAAATCGCGCAACAAATTGAAACAATCTATAACCGCGAAATCAACAATTCTGTAAGGCGCGAATATGATGGATCGCACCTACAGCTGAGAGGACTTTCCCACTTTTCGCCACGACCCTACCAGAAAGACGCAGTGTGGATGTTGTTGCAACAAGACGGTGGCATCATTGACCATAAAGTAGGTGCAGGCAAAACACTGGTGTTCATTTCAACGGCCATGGAAATGCGCAGGCTCGGCCTGGCTCAAAAACCACTCATCATCTGTATGAAGGCCAATGTAGGGGATGTGGCAAAGGACTTCCGTAAAGCATATCCGGAAGCGAAGGTATTGGCCCCCGACCCACAGAAGGACTTCACCAAGCAAAACCGTCAACGCATCTTCGCCAGCATCGTTGCCAACGATTGGGATGCCGTCATCATAACCCACGACATGTTCATGGCCATCCCGCAGTCCAATGAGATAAAGAAAGAAATCCTGGAACAAGAGCTGAAGAACCTTAATGACGACCTCAACGCAGTTTCTGAAAGCCGAGCTCTCTCCAAACGTGTATTGAAAGGACTGGAAAGCCGCAAGCAGAACCTGAGCGTAAAGCTGATGATGACGGAGGCGGCCATCAAACGCGACAAGTTCAGCTACGACTTCGAGAAGCTTGGCTTCGACCACATCTTCGTAGACGAAAGTCAGGAATTCAAAAACCTTCACTTTACCACACGGCACCGACAGGTGGCAGGCCTGGGAGACCCTTCGGGTAGTCAGCGAGCCTTCAATCTCGAACTGGCCATTCGTACCATCCAAAAGAAAAAAGGTGGTGATCGTGGCGCAACATTCTCCTCCGGTACAACCATTAGCAACAGCTTGGTAGAACTGTACTTGCTCTTCAAGTATTTGCGTCCAAACAAATTGGCGGAACTCAAAATCAATTCCTTTGACGCATGGGCTAAAATGTATGCACGCAAATCTGCCACGTATGAGTTTTCCGTAACCAACGAACTCAAGATGAAGGAACGGTACCGTGAATTCATCAAGGTACCCGAACTGGCCCGTTTCTATGCAGAAATCACCCACGTGGTAAATGACCACAACTTGAAAATTGATAAGCCGGAGGTAAATCATGAAGTAGTGAACATGGAACCAACGGATTCACAACAGGCCTACACACAGAAGCTCATCAGCTTCACCAAAACAAAGGATCCCGCCTATGTAGATCTGGTACTCAACGAAAAAGAGATGAACGCCTTCATGCTCATTGCTACCAACCTGGCAAAGAAGATGAGTATCGACATGCGGTTGATCAACACAGACAAATACAGATTTGAAGAAGAGGGAAAGATCGGCAAGTTGTGTAAAACTGTGGCACACGAATACAACGACAGCAAGGCCTATCGTGGAACACAATTAATCTTTAGCGACTTGGGCACACCGGCCGGAAACAGCTTTAACGTGTATGAAGAAATCAAGCGTGTGCTCGTGGACGAACATGACCTGGAACCGGCACACATCCAATTCATCCACGACCATGATGCCCGAACGAAAAAAGAGCAGCTCTTTAAACAGGTAAACGCGGGAGAGGTACGGGTACTGATAGGCAGCACAAAAAAGCTGGGCACCGGAGTAAATGTGCAAGAACGCATCATCGCCATGCACCACCTCGACATTCCTTGGCGACCCAGCGATTTCGAACAACGTACAGGACGTGGCGGAAGACAAGGCAACAAGATGGCAAAGGAACACAGAAACAACGTGGTGAGAAATTACGTCTATGCGGTTAACCGAACGTTGGATGCTTACCAATTCAACATCCTGTCCAACAAACAGAAATTCATCAATCAAATCAAGAACAGTTCCATCGACCAGCGTAAAATTGATGAAGGTGCGTTCGACCAGGATGGCGGCATGAACTTTGGCGAGTATGTGGCCTTGCTGAGTGGCAATACCGATCTGCTGGAGAAAGTTAGACTTGAAAAGAAACTGGCCGACCTCGAACGAACCTACCAGGTATTTCTGAAGCGCAAATCAGAAGCTGAATTTTATATAACACTGACCAGGCGCGAAAGGGCAGAAAAAGAAACAGTCCTCAACAAGCTGAACATCGACAACAAGTCGTTGCAAAATCATGACCTTGAAAAGCTGCCAATAGGTATTGACGGCAAAACGGTTCACGACAAGAAAGAAGCAGGTGAACAACTACTTGAAAAAGTCAGGCATGCAACCTCGCTCAAGGAAGATACTCACATCGCATCCTTGCTTGACTTCAAACTCATGTACCATCGAACGCAACAAAAAGTATATGTCACGGGTCCATCTGGGATGATCTACCAGTATGCGGATGGCAAACTTAACGAAAACCCCACTTTGGCTGGACGGTATATAATAGACTCTATCAAGCGGATCCCTAAAGTGATTGAAAACACTACCGACACCATCGAGGCCTGCGATAAAAAGATTTCTACCTATGCACTGGAACTCAAATCGGAGTTCAAAGACAAACACCTTATCACGGAATTTAAAACCCAAATCGAGCAATTGTCGCTGAAATTGGAGAAGGCATTCTCAGCGAAAGAGGAAAGCTTGCTCCCCGAGGCCGACACAAGACCTTCCAAACGGGCCAAATTGCGCGTCTAAGCCCATTTTGTAAATCTTTAATTCCGATACTATAAATGACATTTAAATGTAATTTATATATGTAATTATGCGTTTAGTTATTATTATTGCGACAATAATCACATTATAATGGAATTTATTGAGTTAGGTATGATCATCCGGGCAAGGCGTAAAGCCCTTAAAATAACCCAACCACGCCTGGCTGAACTGGCTCAAGTCAATATTAATAGTGTACTAAGGCTGGAAAAGGGGATGGCCAACCCTACGCTGGACGTACTCCAAAAAATCACCGACATCCTCGGCCTGGAGCTAAAACTGGAGGTCAGGAAAAAGGCTTGAGTTAATACATGAAGGAAGCACACATATATAACAATAGTATCCTGGCTGGTAAGCTCACCCTCACCGATGAGCAGGAATTCGTGTTTCGCTATGCGGACAAATACTTCCTGGACACTACCAAACCAGCGATCAGCCTCACGTTACCTAAGGCCCAACAGGAATACCGTAGTCCGATCTTGTTCCCGTTTTTCTTTAACATGCTCAGCGAGGGAGTGAATAAAAGACTTCAATCCCGTCAGTTTCAGATTGACGAAAACGACAGTTTCTCCTTGTTAATCAACACCGCCACCTCCGATACCATCGGTGCGATAACCGTAAAGCCCGTACCATGAAAATCGATCGTTGCCCATCAACGCTCAAGCCGGGATATGATTCCTACACCCCCGCAGCACTGCGAAAGATTTTTTCAGGCAAGCGTGTGAGCCATATACTCCCATTCACTTCCCCTGAGAATGATGAATCGGTTCAGGCTGCCTTTCTGGAAAACCGAAAACGGCTCAGCATCTCAGGGGTACAGCTTAAACTCTCCCTTGCTTTGGAAAAAAATAGACTGCGACTTACGCACGAAGGTGAATCAGGTCAATTCATACTTAAACCCATCCCCAGTGACCTGATGAAAGTGGATCAGGTTCCGGCAAACGAACACCTGACCATGCAACTGGCCGAGCAAGTTTTTAGCATAGAAACTGCCCCCAACGGCCTCATCTTTTTTAAAGACGACAAGCCGGCATACATCACCAGGCGTATCGACTACAAACCCGATGGCACCAAACGCAGGATGGAAGACTTTGCCACGCTCGCAGGTAAAACTCGCGACAACGCAGGGCAAGACTTCAAATACGAGGCTGCCACCGAAGACCTGTTTCATATCCTCAAGCAGTATGTAGGCCCTTACCTTATAGAGGCACAAAAGCTTTTCCGGCTCATACTCTTCAACTATGCCTTTTCGAATGGCGATGCCCACTTGAAAAACTTCTCACTGCTTGAAACCGATGACGGGGATTTCATCTTAAGCTCGGGCTATGATCTTGTATGCTCGCGTATCCACGTGAAGGATGGCGATCTGGCCTTTAAGAACGGCATGTTTTCAGACGATTTTGAAACCGACAACTTCCGCGCCAACGCCTTCTACGCCTATGATGATTTTTTTGCCCTTGGCACTCGGGCAGGCCTTCCCGAAGTGACTGTCAAAAATGAGATTTACCAATTCATTGATCAGGAAGCAGCCGTGAAGGACCTTATTGACAGGTCTTTTCTCAATGAGGAAATCAAGGCAATCTACCTGGCAGAGTACCTGAATAAAATCAAGCGGCTGGCTTACTCTTTAAGCTCCTTACTGTAACTAAGTAGTCTCAATTTTTATAACTGGAAGAGGTTTTCAGCCTCTTTTGAATAGTCGGTGTAAAAGTTTGTATTCACGTT